>DAOORG010000125.1:1826-7385 GCA_035389165.1 Chitinophagales bacterium | reverse complement strand
TTTTATCTTTGTTTCAATTATGAAAAATATAATTTTCAGCTTCTTATCTGTAGTTTCAATCATTTCATTTGCAAAAAACAATGATTCAATTCAAAGTAAACCTTTGCAAAATACTATTACACTTTTTTATTCGCCATCTTTTTCAGTCGGCAACGGAATAAAAAATGTTTTTCATGGAATAGAAATAAATTATGAGAGAAAACTAATAAATAGGTTAAGTTTGTCTGTTACACAAGGATACTACTCAACTACTAACAAAGATATCAGTTGGTCTGAAGTTAAAAATAGTACAATTAATTATTTTGCCGCTAAGAGAAAGGATTATTATTTACAAACTCATTTGTCATTTAATGTGTATGCATATTACAATAAATTCTATGAATTAAAATTTGGCATCGGACCTACATTAATGTATCGTAATACGATTAAAATAAAAAGTAGTGAAACTAACTATGATTACAACGAGCAATTTTTTGATAAAGGAGTATTAGGTGGTTTAAATATTTCTGTTCAAAATGATTTTACAGTCAAAAAGCATTTATTTTTAAGTACAAAGTTCCAATCACATGTAGTTTTTGCAAAAAAGAATACTGGAGACAAGCTAATTATTCTAAGGCCAGGTTTTGGAATCGGATATAAGTTTTAATATAGAAACCAATAGCGTTTACTATTTATCTATTTCTGCAATCAGGTAGTTTGATATACAGATATGTAAATCACTAGTTTCTTTTCCAATTATTTTTATAGCTTTACTTCTATGTTTTTTGGTAATAACGATAAAGATAAATCCGACGATAAAAACTTTGTGAAGTATAAATTCAAAAGTTTACTGACATTCGGCTCGGATGAGTGGATGGCAAACTCCTCTAAAAAATACAGAACGGTTTTTGATAAAGCCGAAACAACATATATCCGCGTAGAATTTGCATTTTACAACAAATTATTTGATGAAGCAGACTGGAAATGCAAAGTTACGCTGAAGGCGCTTGATATTACAAATAACAAAAGAGAAGAATTGTGCAGTCTGGACAAAGACGTGGAAGTGACCAAATATGAAAATGTAATTTTTGTACGGGATGGCTGGGGCAATAAAGATGTCGCGGCCTTCTGGACCAAAGGAAACTATGTTTGGGAAGCCTATATCGATAATGTTTTAGTTGGATCACAACCGTTTTTTGTCAATGAAATAGGATTAGTTACACCAGACAAAAATCCATACTTTTCGGTAGAATACATAAAACTGTATAACGGAAATGCAGAAGGCTGGAAGCAGGAAGCAAAAGACAGGGTTTACTATAAAACCATTTCCAGACAAGAAACCAAATACCTGTGGGCCGAAATTAAAATCACCAACCTGACCACCAAAGATTGGAATTATGAATTATTCCTGAATTATTACGATGATGCAGGACAACATAAGGCCATCATACCACGTATCGGCAGAATTGAAAGTGGCAAAAAAGACTGGACCTACACGTTTGATATTGGCTGGGGCACCGAAGACGGAGGCTCCTGGAAAGACGATAAATACACGATAGAACTGGTATTTATGGATGCACTCGTGGCAGCCGCTGTGTTTGAGTGTGGCGAAAAATTTATAGAAGGCGATGTAGAAATGGTAAATGGCACCGTGGTGCCAGGTGTGGCTGCTGCTAAAAATGAAAATGATGTGGCGGCAAAACTGGATGAAAAATCACTGGATGAACTCTTGGCAGAACTGGATGCTTTAATTGGTTTGCAAAATGTAAAAAAACATATTCACGATCAGATTACCTTAATCAACTTTAATAAGTTGCGCAAAGAGCAAGGCGTGGAAGATGCATCCGGTTTTTCATTACATAGTGTAGCCGTTGGAAATCCGGGCACCGGAAAAACGACCGTAATGCGTTTGTTGGGAAAAATCTATCACAAACTGGGCTTGCTTTCAAAAGGTCACGTACTGGAAGTAGACAGAGTGGATTTAGTCGGTGAATATATCGGCCATACTGCACCGAAAACACAAAAACAAATCGATGAGGCCAGAGGCGGCATTTTATTTATCGACGAAGCTTATTCACTGGCGCGTAGCGGAGAAGACAGCCGTGATTACGGAAAAGAAGTCGTAGAATTATTGATAAAAGAAATGAGTGACGGACCCGGTGATATTGCCATTTTCGTGGCAGGCTATCCGAAGGAAATGAATGCATTCATCGAGTCCAATCCTGGATTAAAATCTCGTTTTTCACAATATTTTACCTTTGATGATTATCTTCCGGAAGAGTTGTTCGACATCAGTTTAAGTATTGCAGGCAAGTTGAAATTAACGATAAATGAGGAAGCTAAAAAACTACTGAAAATAGAATTAACCGATGCCTTCAGAAGCAGAGACAAGAACTTTGGCAACGCACGTTTTGTAGAAGGTGTCATTCAAAAATCTAAAATGAATATGGCATTGCGTCTGATGCAGGTGCCCGACCAAAAATCATTGAATAAAGAACAACTATCTACCATTACACAAGAAGACATTAGTAAAGTATTTGCCGACAGAAACCGTAAAAAACTAAAATTGCCGGTTAATGAAGCAGAACTGCAAACCGCATTGTCTGAACTGAATGAATTGGTTGGAATGGAAAATGTGAAAACAGAAATTGATGAGCTGGTTCATCTGATTAAATATTATAACGATATTGGAAAAGATGTGCTGAATAAATTTTCGCTGCACACCATTTTTACAGGAAATCCGGGAACCGGAAAAACTACGGTGGCACGCATAATGGGAAAAATATTTAAAGCACTCGGCATCCTGGAACGCGGACACACCGTGGAGGTGGACAGAGAAAGTCTCGTTGCCGGTTTCATAGGGCAAACTGCTATTAAAACGCAACAAAAAATTGACGAAGCATTAGGTGGTGTATTGTTTATTGATGAAGCATATGCTTTGGCAGAAGGTGGCTCCGGCAATGACTTTGGTAAAGAAGCGATAGAAGTAATATTGAAACGAATGGAAGACTTACGAGGCCAATTCGTAGTGTTTGCTGCAGGTTATACCGATAACATGAATGTATTTCTCACATCAAATCCGGGTTTAAATTCACGCTTCGATAAAAAATTGCATTTTGAAGATTATACACCTGAAGAAATGATGAAAATAGCCTTGCATTATTTTTCGAAAGAAGAGCTGACCGTTACGCAAGAGGCTAAAAACCACTTGATAATTTACTTTACAGACATCCACAAAAACAGAGATAAATTTTTCGGAAACGCAAGAACAGTTCGTCAGACGATAAGTGAAGCTGTTAAAAATCAGCACCTAAGAATGGCTAAAATAGCTGCAAGTTTGCGCAACGAACAGGATATTCATTCACTATTACTGGAAGATGTGGCAGAATTCAGCTATCAGGGAAATTCACTCAAAAGAACAGTAGGATTTAGGCTCGGTGGAAATTAAACCGCGGTAGAAACATCATAAAAAATGTAAAAAATTCTTTCTGTTATACAAAAGGCATGTAATTTGCGTTGTAAAAGAAAATAGAACACAGATTAAACAGATTTAAATGATGAATTTGATTTTACTTTGCGTTCTTTGCGCCTTTGCGTGAAATAAACCATCTAAAAATGAGATTGATTTACTTTTTCCTATTACTAACAATCAGCAATTTAATTTTTGCCACGGATTATGCTAAGCAAGAAAACTGGGCGGCCTTGCCAACGATGCAAGACAATGCAGACTGGACACCGAAAGGCTTGCAAAACCTTCAAGATTCAGCGAAAGCGGATGTTTTTTTCATTCATCCAACAACCGATGTTACAGGTTTTAAAGGCAATGCAGCTATAGACGATAAAAGCATCAACAGGCAAACCGATAATTTTCCGATTAAATATCAGGCAAGTGTGTTTAACGAAAGCTGCAAAGTTTATGCACCACGCTACCGACAAGCAGCACTCAATAATTTCTTTAGTAAAAATTCAGAACGTTCGCAAGAAGCATTTGATATTGCTTATAAAGATGTGAAAGCAGCCTTTGAATATTATCTTAAAAATTATAACAACGGAAGACCAATTATTATTGCAGGACATTCGCAAGGCAGCAAACATGCACAACGTTTATTGCGCGAGTTTTTTGATGGTCAGCCTTTGCAAAAACAATTGGTGGAAGCTTATATTATCGGATTTCCAACGTACGAAAACCAGTTTCAGTTTCTAAAAGTTTCAGAAAGTGCAGACGCATTTGGTGGTTATATTTCATATTCAACATTCGGACAAGACACGAAAATTGCAACGGTTGTTCCGGAATATACAAATGCAGTTTCTGTCAATCCGTTAAACTGGTCAACCGAAAAAGTTTTTGTTTCCGGCGCTGAAAATACAGGAAGTCTCTCAAAAAAATCGGATGAAATTATAAATACAGTTTTTGGTGCAAAAAACACCAACGGCATTTTAGAAATTCAAAAACCACAGGAAGGCGGTTTTATTCCAATGGTAATGAAAAATTATCATCTGTATGATTACTCACTGTTCTATATGAACATCAGAGAAAATGTGAAACTAAGGATTCAAAAATATTTAGAAAATAATAAAAATTAAAAATTGCGCACTTTGCGTCTTTGCGAGAAAAATCAGTGTACTCTTTTAATCCGTTTATTCAGCGTTCCTAAATTTCGGAACAGACAAAAAATAAAACAATGACAGACCAATTCAAAAAATCCATCTTCTTTATCTTGACACTTCTCTTGATAAACCAAACAACCATGGCACAAAATAACTACGAGTCACTTTGGAAATCAGTGACTAAACTTGAAAACGAAGGCAAAACAAAAGACGCACAAAAATCTGTCGAAAATATAATTGAGAAAGCCAGAGCAGATAAGAATGCAACACAAGTGGTGAAATCCGTATTGTACAAGTATAAATATACTATGATTCTGGAAGAAGAATCGGAATTGAAAATCGTGAACGACCTCAAAACGGAAATCCAAAAGTCTTCCGGTATAGATAAAGCAATTTTGCAAAGTATTCTGGCAGAATTATACTTTCAATATTTCAACGAAAACACCTGGAAATTTTCTAACAGAACGGAAACAGATGAAAAACAGAGCGATGATTTTCGTACCTGGGATTTAAAAACGTTGTTTAAAGAAATCAATACTTATTATATCACTTCTTTAGAAAATAAAGAACTTTTACAACAAACAAAATTAGATAATTACACACCAATTTTAGAACAACAAAAAGGCTCTAAACTTTTCAGACCAACACTATATGATTTGCTGGCAAATCGTGCAATAGATTATTTTAATGATGATAAAAGTAATCTGGCAGAACCATCTAACGCATTTTCAATAGACGATAAGAAATTCTTTGCAACGGCAAATGAATTTGCATTGATAAAATTAAATGATACAGATGAACATTCACAAGAGTACAATGCGCTCAAGATTTATCAGGATGTATTGAGCTTTCGGTTAAAAGATAAAACAAATTTGGATGCATTAGCTGATGCAGATTTGAAAAGAATACAATTTATCAGAGCACATTACTTTAATAAAGATGAAAATGATGCCTTGTATTATGGAGCTTTGC
>DAOORG010000125.1:0-1726 GCA_035389165.1 Chitinophagales bacterium | reverse complement strand
CGGTAATTCCAAATGAAGCATTCAAAGCATTGGTAAGTTATAAAAACATTGGCAGGGTTTATTTCAGAATCATTCCGGTTAAATACAAAGAAAAAGACAAACTATTTTCATTAAAAGAAAATGAAACACAGGAAGATATTTTGAAAAGACTGAAAGCAATTAAGGCAGTAAAATCCTGGAATCAGTTTCTGCCATACACAGATGATTATCTGGAACATACAACAGAAATTAAAATTGAAGGTATCAAAAATGGATTCTATGCGTTGCTGGTTTCTACCAATGAAAATTTTTCGACCGCAACAGGTAGCAATGCCGTTGCAGTTTCCACCTTGTTTTCTTCTCAAATTTCGTACGTTACCAAAAGCAATAACAACAGCGAAAATTTCGAATTACATGTGTTAGACAGAAACAACGGTCAACCATTGCAAGGTGCAACCGTAAACTTTTATCGCAATTCGTACGATTATAAAACAAGAAAATACGTGCGAACCGATTTAGGTACGGCAACTTCAGATGCAACGGGTTATGTTTCTAAAAAAATAAATAAACCGACAAATCAAAATTACTACAACGAAAATTTCTTGTTTGAAATTTCATATAAAAACGACTTTTTACCGAGCGAGCAATCCTACTACAAATACTATTATCCGAGAACGGAAACACCTGTTTCTCAAAAGCAAATTCATTTATTTACCGACAGAAGTATTTACCGACCAGGACAGACTATTTATGTAAAAGGAATTGTAACACAACGCACCAGTGAAGACCATAAGATTTTGGTTGGAGAAAAAGCATCTGTTACATTTAAAGATGTCAATTATCAGGATATTAAAACGCAGGATTTTACCACCAATGAGTTTGGTTCGTTCACAGGAACGTTTGTTGCACCAACCACAGGTTTGCTTGGCAACATGACTTTAGAAACAGGATTTGGTGCAATAAATGTGCAGGTAGAAGAATATAAACGACCAAAGTTTGAAGTCAGCTTTGAGCCTGTAAAAAAAGCATATAATTTAAATGACACGGTTAGCGTGACAGGTAAAGCGGTTTCTTACGCAGGTGCAAATATCGACAATGCAGAAGTGAAATATTCTGTGCGTCGTGTAGCACAATTTCCAATCTGGTGCTGGTACGGTTGGCGCAGACCTTGGTTTCCGGAAAACAATGAAAAAATTATTGTAAACGGAAGTACAAAAACAGACGACAACGGAAATTTCACGATAGATTTTTCAGCGATTCCTGACTTAACCATTTCGAAAGAATATAAACCGTATTTTAATTACGAAGTAACAGCTGATGTTATTGATATAAATGGTGAAACGCATTCGACTTCAACTACTGTACGTGTTGGCTATCTGGCAATAGAAGCAAATTTATATGTAGCTGAAAATATCGATAATACTAAAGAAAATAAAATTTCAGTTTCCACCAATAACTTAAACGGACAACCGGAACCAACACTGGTAACTATTAAAATTTATGATTTAGTAGAACCATCCACACCCAAAAAAGCACGCTTGTGGACAGAGCCTGATAAGTTTAGTATGACAAAAGCAGAACACGATAAATTGTTTCCATTTGAAATTTATGATGCAGAAGATTTAACCAACAACTGGCAAAAAGGAAATCTGTTTAACAGTTATACATTCAATACCGAAAAACAAACAGAAATAAATCTAACGCCAAATTCATTACCAAGTGGCGCGTATATTATTGAGTTTTCCTG
>DAOORG010000124.1:0-7388 GCA_035389165.1 Chitinophagales bacterium | reverse complement strand
GTATCTTTGCACCCTATTTTGAAGTTTTATAACCACTAAATTGCATCTTTATGCCTAAAATGAAAACAAATTCAAGCGCGAAAAAGCGTTTTAAAGTTACCGGAAGCGGTAAAATTAAGAGAGCGCACGCTTACAAACGACATATTTTAACTAAAAAATCTACAAAACAAAAAAGAAACTTGACTGGTACTACTATCGTTAAAAAATGCGATGAAGGTAATATCAAGTCTTTGTTGTGTATGAACTAAAATCCTTTGCTTTTGCTTAGGATGACAAAAAGATAACGACATAAGGCAAGGCATCGCCGATGGTCATATTGTTAACACTTAAAAATAAAAAGCTATGCCACGTTCAGTAAATTCAGTCGCTGCCAAAGACAGAAAAAAGAAAGTATACAAACTGGCCAAAGGTTATTACGGAAGACGTAAAAATGTTTGGACAGTTACAAAAAACGCCGTTGAAAAAGGTTTAACGTATGCTTTTGTTGGTAGAAAATTAAAGAAAAGAGATTTCAGAAGCATGTGGATCGTACGTATCAATGCTGCTGTTCGTCCTTATGGCTTATCTTATTCAGTATTTATGAATAAGATTGCTACAGCAGGAATTGACATCAACCGTAAAGTATTGGCAGATTTAGCCTTAAATGATCCGAAAGCTTTTGAAGCCATCGTAAATCAGGTTAAATAACATAACTGCTTAACCAGTTTAAAATCCCGACCAGCAAGTCGGGATTTTTTATATACAAAAGCCACGCTTCGCAGCGTGGCTTTGTAACTTTCTACGAAAATACAAAGTTAAAACAGACAATTTCTGCAAGGGTCTACCATAATCTGTTCTTTAACTCTCGAATTAATAATTTCCCCTGCATTTAATACTTTAAATTCTGTTCTTCTGTTTCTTTGATGTTCATCTTCTGAACATTTTATATTATTGACACAATTATTTACCGGTTTACCTTCACCGTAACCAACCGGTTTAATTTTGTTTTCATTTACACCATGCATCACCAGCCAGTTTACGGCAGATTGCGCTCTTTTTTGCGATAATATAAGATTATAGGCATCATCACCTCTTGCATCTGTATGTGAGCTTAATTCCACCTGTGCTTCTGGATTTTCTTGCATAAATGAAAGCAGCATATTTAAATCTATTTCTGCTTCCGGTCGGATTTCCCATTTATCAAAATCATAATAAATATTATTTAAGGCAATTGCTTTTTCTGACACCTGTTCCAATTCAATCACCACAAAAGTGGTATCAATTAATGTTGTTGTTATCTCTGTTGCTGGTTTTGGTAAATAAGATTTTGCTTTGGCTAATATGCTATAAGTGCAATTATTCATTACAGAATAATTTATTTTACCTGTTTCATCTGTCGTATTATTTTTCTGCACATTGTTGCAAGGAGTTGAAAATGAAATAGCCGCACCAACTATAGGCGCTTTTGTTTCGGCATTAATTACCTGCACTTGCAATACCATCGGCTGTAATTCTATGGTTACTTTCTGCAATGGTTTTTTCTCATTATTCTCTATATCTTTCTTTATTGTATTTGGCAAAAAAGATGGTGCAGAAACATCGACTATATAAGAAAGTTCGGGTTCAACCGGTGTTGTTGAAATGCCATTTGTATTGGTATTTAACGTGGTTTTTAAATCTGTTTCTACTTTCAAATTTATACTTGCATCTGCAATTGGTGCTTTGGTAAATTTATTCAAAACAAGAATTTCCAGCATATAATTTATGTCTGAAAACCGGTAAAGATCGTCTCCACCTTTTCCGCCGGGCCTATCGCTGGAAAAAAAGCCAACTGTCTTTTTTTCATTAATAAGAAAACCAAAATCATCGTAACTCGAATTCAAAGGCGATCCGATATTCTTAATATCTGAGATTCCATCGTTTGAAATTTTTGCCGAAAATATATCTAAACCACCTAAGCCACCATGACCATCCGAAGCAAAATAAAAAATATTATCACTGTCAATGGTTGGGAACATCTCCTCACCTTCTGTATTTATGGATGCACCGAGATTTACAGGTTTTTCCCATTTATCGTCAGTATATTTTGCCTTCCAGATATCTACACCACCAAATCCACCTGGCATTGTAGATGAAAAATAGAGTGTATTATTTTGTTCATCTAGAACAGGATGTCCACAACTATATTCTTTGCTATCAAAAGGCAATTCTTTAATTTTTGTCCATTGACCGTTTTCTATTGTTGCTTCATAAATATTTAAATTAGCTTCCTTTTCTTTACTGTAGGTCATCTTCGCTTTTTCTTCAGGATTGTAATGGTTTCTCGTAAAAAAAACTTTGGTCTTTGCTTTATTAAAACACAACGGACCTTCGTTGTATTTCGTATTTACTGAAGTTGCTAACAAAGAAGGTGCAGTAAACTCATCTGTTGCAGTATCACTTTCTATGATTCCTACGGTATACAAATCCATAAAACGTTCGCCTGTCCATAGGTTTATTTCTTTAGCCTTCAGGTCGTTTACTTTTCCGCCGGTTGAAGTGTAATAAAGTGTATTACCAAAAACGCATGCGCCGAAATCGTACCCATTTGTATTAAAAGGCAAATTGGTGATGTATAATTTTTTTCCTGTTTTGAATTGTTGAATATTTTCACAAGCTGCTTTCTGGTTCTGTGCTCTTCTATCATCGGGAAATTTTTCTAAATACTTTCCGTACCATGTTGATGCGAGTTCGTATTTCTGATTTATTTGTAAAATCTGAGCATAATACAATTTTTGTTTATCGTCTTTCAATCTTGTATCCTGACAAACTATTGCGTACTCACCTTCTGCCAGTTTGTATTGGTTGGTTTGTCTGTAACAATCTGCGAGCATGATATCTGCATCCAAAAATTTATTCTTATTTCCTGTACATTCTTTTATGAGCAATGGAATTGCTTCGCTGTAAGCTAACCGATTATATAAATCTCTGGCCTGCTGATAAGCTGCAGGCATCACTTGTGCATATCCTAAAAAACAGGTGACACAAAACAGCGTTGGTAATAATATCTTTTTCATTTATCTACTATTTTCGTTTAAAAAAACCAATCTTTTCATACATTATCTATTAGAAATAACGAGGTGATCTAATTCCTTTCTTTTTAAGGCTAACATCGTATCCTAACATAATTTCGTGTGTACCTCTGTTGTATGTTTTAACTTTAGAAATCGTTTGGTCGTATGCATATCCAATCGTGAAATTTTTAGGCAGATAAAAAATGGCCATTGCATCTATACTTTCTCTGTTTTGAAAAGGATCTGCAATGCCGGTTCTGTAGGTGATTCCTAAGCCAACTATTTTATAAAGTGTAAATGTAAGATTGACATCAATTTCCAATGGCAATTCATATTTTGAGTTAGGCATATATTTCAGTAAAACCTGAGGTTGCAGCCAGAAATTCTTTTTCTTTCCTATTTCAAATGTATAGCCACCCATAAACAATAAGCTTGTTAATTGTTGCAAACGAACATTACTGGTGATATTATCTTTCTTATCAAACAAACCTACAGGCACCATATTTGGAATAGATAATCCTACATAAAATTTATTTCCGAAATAATACACACCTGCACCAACATTTGGCCGAACACCTCTTAGGTTTTGTTGTAAGAGTGGATCACCAATATCTACGGCATCTAACTCTGTGATTTTAGAATTGAAAATCATCATGCCTGCGCTGATACCAAAACTTAATTTTGTATCATTCTTAAATGGAATTCTGTATGCAAACGAAGTATTCAAATGAGTCATATTGGTGGCACCTAAACGATCATTTATAATCGACAATCCCAGTGCGATATTTTCGTACTTCAACGGACTATGCATATTTACATTTATAGTTTGAGGATTTCCAGGCAAGCTCACCCACTGATGTCTGTAAAGAGCCCGGATGCTTAACATATCTTTTCCGCCTGTGTAGCCAGGATTTATTGGCAGTTTATTAAAGGCAAACATGGTATTGTAAGGTTCCTGCTGTGCTTTCATTGCATTTGGAAATGCAGCGATAAGTAGTATCCAGATTAAAATATATCTTTTCATAGCTATGAATTTGGTGCTGTTATTAATTTAATTTATTATCATAAAATAGTTGACTTCTTTTACATCCTGTTGTGTTTCCCGGTCTTTATATTCAATACTATACCAGTAAGTACCAGCCGGCAACAACTCACCTTTTAATGTTCCTTGCCAATCATTTTTATAATTATTATCTTCATAAACAATTAAACCCCAACGATGCCACACCAGCAATCTTGCACCTTCAACAGATCCGATACAAGGGAAAAATAAATTATCATTGAATCCATCGTTGTTTGGTGTGATTACCTGCGGCAATACACATTCACATTTTATCTCAATACAAACCATTGCTGTATCACAGCCATCGTTTCCGTCACAGACTTCATAATAAAAAGTATCTCTGCCACAGAAATTTTTATTTGGCATATAACTAATTGTCTGGTCGTTTTGCTGTATGGTTGCAGTACCATGTTTTGGTGGAGAAATAATTGATTCAATGAAGAGCTCGTCCAAATCTGGATCTGTATCATTTGCTATGACATCAATATTAATTTCAGTATTTTTTTCTGTTTCTTCCACGCAATCGTCATTAGCAACCGGTGGCAAACCTGTAATTGTAATTATTACGGTTGTAATATCACATTGACGTGTAACTGTATCACAAGCATTCATGCATAATGTATCATTTCCAAGAATTTGACCTGCTGTGTATTCTAAACAATTGGTTTGATTATTAATTGTCCAGGTGCCTAAGGTAGTTGTACCAGATGTGGTTCCAGAACATGCTTCTACCACAACATTATTTCCAGGAGGCAAAGACAAATCACAAATAGAAATTGTTGTTTGAACCGGTAGCGTATCGTAAATAGTTATCTCTTGTCCAAGTGGAATAGTATCACATAATCTGATTCTTAAATTCAGGGTAATGATACTGTCGCAACCTAATGAATTTGTTAATGGTATTTGATATATTCCAGCCTCATTAAATAACTGACCACCAATTAGCAGACCACCCTGACAATCGAAAATTGCCGTATCAATTGCTGCAATTGAAATTGGATTAACAAGCAGGTTTACCAACACAGTATCTCTGCAATTATCAACAGGATAAATTAGCTGAAAAGTACCTGTTGTACTAAAAGATTGATCACCATATTTATAAATTTCACCATAACAAATT
This sequence comes from Chitinophagales bacterium, assembly GCA_035389165.1. GTDB lineage: Bacteria > Bacteroidota > Bacteroidia > Chitinophagales > JADIYW01 > JADJSS01. The sequence goes on along the minus strand of DAOORG010000124.1, from coordinate 2,173 downwards.
GTTGTATCCAATATTGTTTTGTTTCCACCATCAGACACTTGAAGGTTTAATGTTACGATACTATCACAGCCAGTTGAATTTTGCAAAATGACACTATAGCTACCTTCATTCGTAAATGTTTGGTTACCTATAACTACTGCTTCACCTACACAAATAACCTCATTTAAAACAGTGGTTGAAGTTGAATTAACCGTTAAAGTTAATTCTAGAATTGCACTACAACTTCCATTTTCAAAGGCAACATAATATATTCCATCTTCATTAAATTCCTGGTCTTCTACAATAGTGCTTTCACCTTCACAAATAGTTCTGCTAATTCGCAAAGTATCATTTTGACCTATTACATTTAAATTTAGTAAAACGGTACTATCACAACCGGCTGTATTTGAAAATAAAACAACGTAGGAACCACTGGTATTGAATGTCTGATTTCCAATAGTGAAAGATTCACCATAGCAAATAGTTTTATCCAATATTGAATTAGTTTGCTGTTTTACATTTAGATTTAAAGTAATGATACTATCACAACCAAGTGCATTTTGTGTAGTAATCGAATAAATACCACTTTCACTATAAACCTGACCAGCTACCGTGACCACTTCATCATCACAAATTTCAAGATTAATATTGCTAGCTGTAGGCTGTAAAACAGTAAGATTTAATTGTACAACTCCATTGCATTGATTATTTTGAAATGGTATATAATAGGTACCAGAAGATGTAAAGGTAACGCCACCTATTTCAACGCTGCCTCCATTGCAAATAGTACGATTCGTTGTAGTTGTATCACTATTTAATACAATCAAATTTAACACGACTATACTATCGCAACCTTTAGTGGTTTCCAGATATATTAGCTCATTGGTAACACTTTCTGTAAAAACAAAATCACCTACTAAAATCTGTTCACCGCTGCATATTACAGCATCAATATTTGTTTGTTTTACAGGATTCACATTTAATGTTAGTATAACAATACTATCACATCCTTGTGCACTTTCAAACATAGCATGATATGTACCACTTAATCCGTAAGAATTATTTCCCAATTCAACATATCGTCCTTCACAAATTTCTCTTGAAATTAGCGTTTGTACAACTGGTAATACTGTTATTATTTGTCTGTGTGTGGTTATATTCTGACAGACATCTATAGCTGTCCAAATGCGAGTATATATCCTGATATTCGGAGTTGATACAGAATCAATCGCCTCTGTAAATATAACAGTTGCAGCACCGCAGTTATCGGTTGCTGTTAAGATTGGTGCATTGGGTACATCTTTACATACAATCATATCTTGAGGTAAAGCTTCGACAAATGCCGGATTTATGGAATCATTAACAGTTATTATCTGTTCAGCAATTGAGCTATTACCACATGCATCAGTAGCTGTCCATATTCTTGTGATAGTATATTTATTTGCGCAAATCTCATTAGAAATGACATCAACTACTGTTTGTGTGATTGTACCGACGCAATTATCTGTTGCAGTTATAGTAGAGCTATTTGCTACCGGAACATCAGAAGCACAGCTTACTGTTATATCTTGAGGTACATCTGCAATTAGTGGATTTATTGAATCATTTACTGTAATTATCTGTGATGCAATTGCACTATTACCACAAACATCTGATACTATCCAAGTTCTTGTTATTGTGAACTTATGCTCACAGGTTTGATTTCCAAAAATATCACTCACATCAATTGATAAATTTCCTCTGCAATTATCGGTAGCTGTTATTGCATTTATACTTGCAGTTGGAATCTCTTCAGTACAACTAATTGTTATATCTACTGGTATAGATAAAATTATTGGTTTAATAGTATCTCTGACTTTAATAATTTGTTTACTGGTAGAACTGTTACCACATTCATCAATAGCTGTCCATGTTCTTATTATTGTAAAGTCATTTGAACAAGTCTGATTTTCTGTTTCATCAGTTACTGATATTGATACATTCGCGGAACAATTGTCTGTGACAATTACACTCGAGATACTTGCTTCCGGAACTTCAGTTTCACAACTTAATATAATATTCCTTGGCGTTTCTTCAATAAGCGGCGGTATCGTGTCATTTACTGTTATCAATTGTATTGAACTTGAGCTATTACCACAAGCATCTGTGGCTGTCCATGTTCTTGTGATGGTATATCGGTTGCTACATGTTTGAT
>DAOORG010000123.1:2476-7457 GCA_035389165.1 Chitinophagales bacterium | reverse complement strand
GACCTCAGGGTTATGAATCCTGCGCTCTAACCATCTGAGCTACCTCGCCATAATTTGAGGTGCAAAAGTACAATTTAAAATTTAAAATGAAAGCATTTTTATAAAATCTACTGTCAATTTTAGTTTACTTTTTTACCATTTCTGCTGATTTCTGATACTGCTTAAACCCTATTTTATGTTAAAAACCAATGGAAATGAACTTAATTTTTCTGCTGGCAGTTTATGTGATTATTATTCATTAAAAACAAAAAGCTAAAATGAAAAAACAAGACATTACCGTAATTGGTGCAGCATTATTCGCTGTTTTTTATCTGATAAATCCTACGGCAGGATTTATTGAATTGATACCGGATAATATTCCATTGATTGGTAATCTGGATGAAGCCGGCGCTGTGTTTATCCTTATTTCTGCATTAAAATACTTTGGATTTGAAATGCCAAATATTTTTAAGAAAGAAGAAAAGCAGAAAGCGGCAGACTCAAAGCCAACTATTATCATTAACAAATAAACAAAAAAAAAGTCCTGAATTTCTTCAGGACTTCTTTTTTTCTTGCTATTTGAAGATTATTTCTTCACAGCTTCTTTAGCAGCATCAGCAGCAGCGTCTACCGCACCAGCAGCAGCGTCTTTAGCAGCATCAACAGCTACACCAGCAGCGTCAACAGCAGCACCTGCAGCAGCAGTTGCGCTATCAGCAACAGCAGTTGCATCTTCTGTTACAGCTTCAGTTACTTCAGTTGCAGCTTCAGTTGTTTCTTCTGCAGTTTGTTTGCAAGCCTGAACACCTACGAAAAGTGTAGCAGCTGCGAATAATACAAATAATTTTTTCATTTTAAATTGGTTTAATTGGGTCAAAAATAATTCATTTTTGAAAAAATCCAATAGATAAAGTGTTAAAATTTGTCAACATCCAAAAAAAATAAAAAAAGTCCCGAAAAATCGGGACTTTATAATTCTGTACTGGTACTGAATTATTTTGCAACAGCTGAATCAGCAGGTGCAACAACAGCAGCTGAATCTACAACAGCAGTTGAATCAGCAACAACTTCAGTTGTTACTTCAGTAGCTTCTTCAGTAGCAGCTTCTTCTTTTTGTTTGCAAGCCTGAACACCTACGAAAAGTGTAGCAGCAGCGAATAATACGAATAATTTTTTCATTTTGTTTGGTTTAATTAAATGCAAATATACGACACGTATTTGTAAAAATCATTATTCCAATTTTAACAAATCTATACTTAAGTGTTGATTAACTGTGAGTTAATCTTCCCAATCCTTGGTTCTTTCCACTGCTTTTTTCCATCCTTTCAACAGCTTTTCTCGTTTTTCCTGTTTCATTTTAGGTTCAAAACATGCGCTAATATGCTCATTATCAGCTAGTTTATCCTTTTTATAAAATCCAACAGCCAATCCTGCCAGGTATGCTGCTCCTAATGCGGTGGTTTCTATAACCTTAGGGCGCTCCACTTTCACTTCTAAAATATCTGCCTGAAACTGCATTAACAAGTTATTGGAACAAGCTCCACCATCTACCTTGAGTGTTTTTAGCTGAATTCCGGCATCTTTTTCCATTACTTCCAGTATATCATAGGTCTGAAAAGCAAGTGATTCCAATGTTGCCCGAATCAGGTGTTCTTTGCGTGTTCCGCGCGTTAACCCGAAAATACCACCACGTGCATACATATCCCAATACGGTGCTCCTAATCCTGCGAAAGCCGGCACCACAAAAACACCGCCGGTATCTTCCACTTTCATGGCATAATACTCCGAATCCGGTGCGGTGTCTATCAACTTAAGGCCATCTCGCAACCACTGAATAGCAGCACCGGCAATAAAAACACTTCCTTCCAGCGCATATTCTACTTTTCCATCTACCGACCAGGCAATAGTGGTGAGCAGTCCATGCTGTGAAACCACGCGTTCCGTACCTGTATTCATCAACATAAAACAACCGGTGCCGTACGTATTTTTTGCCATTCCCGGTTCAAAACAAGTCTGACCAAATAATGCAGATTGCTGATCGCCGGCAACACCTGCAATTGGAATTTCCAAATCAAAAAAGACATCCGGATGTGTTGCTCCAAAATGGCCTGAAGATGGTAATACTTCCGGTAATAAAGAAGCCGGAATATCAAACTCATGTAAGAGCTGCTCGTCCCATTTTAACTCTTTTATATTATACACTAACGTACGCGATGCATTGCTGAAATCGGTAGCGTGTACTTTTCCTTTAGTAAGGTTCCAGATCAGCCAGGTATCTACCGTGCCGAAACACAATTTGCCTTCATGTGCTTTCTGGCGCGCGCCTTCCACATTGTTCAGTATCCAGTTTATTTTAGTACCGGAAAAATAGGCATCAATAACCAATCCGGTATTTTCTTTTACATAAGCTTCCAAACCACGCGTTTTCAATTCATCGCAAAAGCCTGCAGTACGTCTGTCCTGCCAGACAATGGCGTTACTGATGGGCTTTCCCGTTTCTCTGTCCCAGACAATGGCCGTTTCACGTTGGTTGGTGATGCCAATGGCAGCAATTTCTCTGGGTTGAATATTTGCTTTAGCCACCGCTTCACGAGCCACTTCTATTTGCGACTGCCATATTTCGTTCGGATCGTGCTCTACCCAGCCTGGTTGCGGGAAAATCTGAGTAAACTCGCGTTGTGCTACGGAAACGATATTTCCATTTTTATCAAAAAGGATGGCGCGAGAACTGGTGGTTCCCTGATCGAAAGCCAGGATATATTTCTTTTCCATGTGTTGTTTTCTAAATCTTTGCTAAATATAAAAAGAAAAATAGTATTTGTAAGAATCTGACTGAACATGCGTACTATAAAGCAAAAAACTGTATTGATTTGAAGGTTTAATATTTAAAATGTAAATTAGAATATAGAATACAGAATAAAAAAGACACATAACAACGATAGGTTGAATTTGATTGCAAAATAATGACCTATTTCTGATGGTTTGTTTTCTATAAAAGACAATACTTCCAGCATATTGAATATATGAACAAAGAAATAGCAGCATATAACAACACGCAAACTGACAATGACAAAACAATCTGCGATTTACTTTCTATCACGATAGATGCTGAATTGCCGGAAGCTGAAAATAAAATATGGCATGCGCATCCTGTTTGGTTTTTAGACGACAATCCGATTGTTGGTTTTAGTAACCAAAAGAAAGGAATAAGATTAATGTTTTGGAGCGGTGCAGATTTTGAGGAAGAAGCGCTAAACATAAGAGGACAAAAATTTAAAGACGTTTCCATTTTTTATAATACCATTTCTGAAATAAAAATTAAAGACATAAAACGTTGGCTAAAAAAATCGAGAGAAATACAATGGGATTATAAAAATCTGATTAAAAGAAAAGGAAAATTAGAACGGTTAAAATAGAATGAGTAACCTTAAAGAAATATTCAGCAATCTATTGATTAATTATACAACCAATAGCAGTCTCATAAATGAACTTTGGGACGAAGTCGAGAAAAACTATTCCGGAAAAAAAAGACATTATCATACATTGCTACATCTGGAAAATTTATTGACTAAATTGACAGAAGTAAAAAGCGAAATTCAGAATTGGGAATCTATACTATTTACACTTTTTTATCACGATATCATTTATACTGCTTTAAAATCGGACAACGAAGAAAACAGCGCTCTGCTTGCTGAAAAAAGGATGCAACAACTTTCTGTTTCAAATGATATTATTGAACGTTGCAAAAACCAAATATTAGCTACTAAATCACATAGTAAATCAACAGATAGCGATACAAATTATTTCACAGATGCTGATCTTTCTGTATTGGGTCAACCCTGGGAAATTTATAGCTTGTATTATAAAAACGTAAGAAAGGAATATGCCATCTACCCGGATTTTATTTACAATACTGGCCGCAAAAAAGTTATACAGCATTTTTTATCTATGAACAGTATTTATAAAACTGATTATTTCTACAACCAGTTTGAAAAAGTTGCCAAAGAAAATTTAATGAAAGAACTAAGTTATTTATAAATGGGATTTTTCAGCAAGTTATTTGACAAAAAACCTTCTTAATTATACTACTGCATTTTGCGCTTCTTATTTTATCATTTCCATTCTTACCTCATTTTTGATTTGTAACAAAAGTAGCGGAATAGCACAAAGCTGCTGTCTAAATTTGATGCATAAAAAAAAGACAATGTACTATCTTCAAAAATATATGCTGACCATTATCGGAATCATTATCGGTGCTGCCGGTGGTTATGCCTACTACTATTTTGTTGGCTGTGCCAGCGGCACCTGTTCCATCACATCCAGTCCGGTGAACAGCACCTTATACGGTGCACTCATGGGTGGTTTGTTGCTGAATACTTTTCAAAAAGATAAAAAAGATATTTCTACACCTAAATAAATAATCATGCAAGATAAACCAACAATTATCGATGTTAGAAGCTACGGCGAATTTATGGGCGGTCACGTTGCAGGAAGCATCAATATTCCGCTACAGGAAATCACACAACGCCTGGATGAAATTAAAGCACTGCCTAAGCCTGTTATTCTGTGCTGTGCGTCCGGCAACAGAAGCGGACAGGCTGCGGCTTTTCTAAACCATCACGGCATAGCCTGCGAAAACGGCGGCAGTTGGCTACGCGTCAATTTTGCGATGCAAAATGCTTAAGGTGAGCAATAAAAAACGGCTTGGATAAACCAAGCCGTTTTTTTTTAAACTAAGTATCTTTATTTACTTTAAAGAACAACTTCCGCCACCTGCTTGAGCAGCATCATCTAAAGTTTTACAATCTGCTTTAGAAATGCCTGGTGTAGAAGATATTTCTATACCACCAATTTCACAAACACAGTCTCCATTTTTCTTGCAAGAAGATGAACCCTAAGCAAGTGTAGCTACAACAGCTAAAATCATTAGTTTTTTCATTTTTATTTAATTTTATAGTTTATAATAATCTAATTTAATGCTTTTTTTATTATTTGCAAAAAA
>DAOORG010000123.1:0-2376 GCA_035389165.1 Chitinophagales bacterium | reverse complement strand
AAAAACCGGCGAGGGCGAAATTTTATGACCTTTTGTGCCTCTTTCTTAGCTTTTCGGTTGCGGTCACAGACCGACTGATTTTGTAGACACAGGTCGTCCTTCGGAAGACCTGCGCCAAACGGGTAGTTAACTTCAAATATATCGTAAAAAGTAAAAAAGCGAAGTAAAATTACTTCGCTTTTTTATTAGATATCCTGAAACTATTCCTTAAAAAAATCGGAACAGAATGACATTTTCATCTTTTACTTCGCCACCGACACACTTCTTGTTTCTCTGATAACGGTTACTTTGATTTGTCCCGGATAGGTCATTTCATCCTGAATTTGCTGTGCTATTTTAAACGAAATTTCCTCCACTTGTTTGTCGTCAATTTTCTCCGCTTCTACTAATACACGTAACTCACGACCTGCCTGAATCGCATAGGCTTTCTGAACACCCTGATACGATACCGCCAGTTTTTCCAACTCATCGATACGCTTCATATAGCTTTCCATAATTTCGCGGCGCGCTCCCGGACGTGCTCCGGATATGGCATCACAAGCCTGTATAATCGGCGATACGATATAGAGCATTTCCATCTCGTCGTGGTGTGCTCCTACTGCATTTACAATTACCGGTGCTTCTCCGTATTTCTCACATAATTTTGCACCTAACAACGCATGCGATAATTCAGGATCTTCATCCGAAACTTTACCAATATCATGTAATAAACCTGCTCGTTTAGCAATTTTTGAATTCAATCCCAGCTCACTCGCCATAATAGCACAAAGGTTGGCTACTTCGCGTGAGTGTTGTAATAAATTTTGTCCATAAGAAGAACGGAATCGCATTTTACCTACCAAACGTATCAACTCCGGATGCAGTCCATGCACGCCTAAATCAATTACGGTACGTTCACCGATTTCCATAATTTGTCCTTCCAATTGTTTCTCCGTTTTCGCTACTACTTCTTCAATTCGAGCCGGATGAATACGTCCATCTGCCACTAAACGCTGTAACGACAAACGCGCAATTTCTCTTTTATATGCGTCATAACCGGAAATGATAATGGCTTCCGGTGTATCATCTACGATGATTTCCACGCCGGTCGCTGCTTCCAGCGCACGGATATTTCGTCCTTCACGTCCGATGATTTGTCCTTTTTGCTCATCGCTGGATAAGTTGAACACAGAAACGGTATTTTCAATCGCTGTTTCGGCAGCTGTTCTTTGAATAGACTGGATAACGATTTTTTTCGCTTCTTTCGTTGCTTTCAATTTCGCTTCATCCATCACCATTTTTATATGCGCCATCGCATCCGATTGTGCTTTGCCTTTCAGTTGCTCTACCAATTGTGCTTTTGCTTCTTCTGCTGACAACTGCGCCACTTGTTCCAGTTTCGCTATATGCACTTCGTGTGCTTTTTCTAATTCTGCACTTTTGATAGTTGCACGTTCAATTTGTTCATTCAGACGTGTTTTAAGTACATCGTTTTCTTTTTCCTGTTTATTAGCGCTGTTTAATTTATCTTTTAAGGATTGTTCGATTTGCTTTGCACGGTTTTCCGCTTCCAGCATTTTTCGGTTGCGTTGCTCGAGTTCCTTGTTGTGCTCTTCTTTTTGCTTCAGGAAGAATTCTTTTGCTTCCATCATTTTATCTTTTTTCAAAGACTCTGCGGTGGTTAGCGCACTTTTTTTGATGAGTTCGGCTTCTGTTTTGGCGGTTTCTTCTAGCGTTTTTGCTTTTTCTTCTATGATTTTTGCTTCAGCTAATTGTTTGTCTATGTTGGCTTTGGACAGGACTTTTCCGAGTACAAAACCGATTACGAGTGCTACAACGCTTGCTACTACTGCTATAATTATTGGATCCACTTTGTTTGTTGTTTAAAACCCTAAATCCTCATGGACTTTTGGGTGATGATTAATTAATACCCTAAATACACTTCCGAACCTTCAGAAGAGACTTATTTTTGTGAAAGTAAGCAAATTGTTAATTGCGTACTTTCTATCTTTTACACAGCATAAGAATAACTCTGAGAAAATCAGAATAGAGTGAGACCGAGCTCTTTATCGAGCAAGGCTTCCAGTTCATCGAGTTTGGAGTCAATATTGGCGTTTGTCGCTTTATTTTTATGTTGCAAAGCTTCCGCACCGGACTGCAAGGCAATCATAGACAGAAAATCCTGTCTGTCGCGTGTTAGCAATGTTTTTTGGTATTCGGCAATTTTATCATTGATATCTTTGGCGGCTTGTCGCACATAGCCTTCTTCATCACCAGACACTTTCAGTTTGTAAGGTCTGCCTGCGATTAATAGATTTATGTTGAGTTGTTCTGCCATTTAATGTATCAATTTTGCCAAACAGTCGTCAATTTCTTCCATAAACTCTTTCAACTGTT
>DAOORG010000122.1:4294-7481 GCA_035389165.1 Chitinophagales bacterium | reverse complement strand
CGTTTTCAGGCAATAAGCCTTAATCATTTTCGATGTGTCCATTTGTATTTGTTTTAGATTATAAATAAGTGTTCCAAATTTAATAAACTATCTTACAATCGCACGTTTACCTGCTTTTTATTCAATAATCTACTAACATTTACATATTATTGATACATTTCATAAATTAATGATAATCAACAACTTAACCAAAAGTTAGCTTATTCGGCTAAAATATTGTTCATAATTTTTGTCTGATGTCTGATGGATTCCTGGTGAATTGCCTCCATCATATCTTTCACAAAGTCTTCCGTCAGTTCTTTCTTAGCTGCTTTTTTAATCCTGTCATGGATAATTTCATCCCATCTGTTGGTTTGTAAAATGGTAATTCCGTTATCTCTTTTGAACTCACCAATTTTTCGTGCGATGTCCATACGTTCACCCATTATTTCTAAAAAGTAATTATCTATGCGGTCAATTTGTGCACGTAATGCCTCTAACTGATTTTCTGCAAAATTATCCAGTTTGCTGCTACGAACAACCAATGAAGCAATAATTTCGCCTAATCGTTCCGGTGTTACCTGTTGAGCGGCGTCGCTCCAGGCATTATCCGGATCACGGTGCGATTCTATCATCAAACCATCAAAATCCAAATCCAGTGCTTTCTGGCAAACAGATGGAATTAATTCACGAGAGCCGCAAATATGAGAAGGATCGACAATAATTGGCATGTTTGGATACAAACGACGCAATTCTATCGGCAATTCCCACATGGGTTTGTTTCGGTATTTTGATTTCTCATAAGAAGAGAATCCGCGATGTATGGCACCTAATTTTGTGATTCCTACAGCATTCAGGCGTTCCATGCTACCTAACCATAGTTGCAAATCAGGATTGATTGGATTTTTCACTAAAACCGGAATATCGACACCTTTCAGCACATCCGCAATTTCCTGCACGGAAAAAGGATTTACCGTGGTTCTTGCACCAATCCATAAAATATCGACACCTGCTTCCAACGCTTCATGTGTGTGTTGCGCTGTAGCCACTTCCACGGTGGTTGGTTTGCCTATTTGTTTTCCGGCATTTACCAGCCATTGCAGGCCTTCTTTTCCAATACCTTCAAACATACCTGGTCTGGTTCTTGGCTTCCAGATACCGGCACGTAAAACGTGAATACCTTTATTGGCAAGGCGCTGTGCCGTTTCTGTCATTTGTTCTTCCGTTTCGCAAGAACATGGTCCGGAAATAATTACCGGTCTTTCGAAATTAAAACCCCAGTCTTTCAGAGGCGTGATGTTTAAGTTGCTCATATTTTAATTATTGAATTGTAGAATTATTGAATGATGAATTTAATGCTTTATTGAATCTTGTTTATGTTCATTTCTATTTTGGTAAAGTAATCTATCTATATTTATTACTGGTTTAACGTTTTAGATAATCTCTTTTAATTTTAATACGCTTTAACTTGTTGTGTTGTTTAATACAACCACAAGGTTTCTTATTCAATTGATTATCAAGTTCAACCTTTTGTCACTTTTTTTCTTAGTCAAAAAAAGTAACCAAAAAAGACAAGGCAAAACCAAATGCTCCGCTGGTTTTGCCAGCCCACGCTTCTTTACATCCTGCATGCTCGAATTTTTCGTTGTTTTTTCATAACTAAATATTAAAACCGCCACAACAGGTTATACTTTAGTAAAATGCAAAGATGAATCTCTGTCTCTCTATCTCATTCTTTTTACAACAAATTTCTATGTGCCTATGTGTTAAAATTATTTTCGGTTCTCCAGAATTTCTTTTAATAAATTTCTTTCGCTGGTTAATTGTGCAACCTTTGCTTTCAACTCTTCCAGTTCTTTATTTTCTTTATCAGGCATCGAAAAATGTGTCGGAAGTTGTGCTGCGAGTTCTGCAAAAATATTATGTTCTAATGCAATACTGAGGTCCCAGACAATTGAGCTCTGTATGGATTTGCGCAATTTGTAGCCGTTTATTGTGCTTAACTCCTTATTCAGTTTTTTTGCCAATCCTGCATTCTGAATTTTGTTTCTTTTGATATACGATTTTAACCAATTTCCGAAATGTGGAAAGCTTGAATTGTTAGCGTTATATGTCTTCATAGATGTTTTTGCTACAAATATACCATGAAAAACATAAAATTTTATGGTAAATAACGTATATTTTTACACCAAACAACGTATATCTTTAGAGCTAACAGTGTATATTTTTAAACTAAACAACATAAATTTTTAAGGTAAACAGCGTAAATTTTTACACTTAACAGCATATATTTTTAGGTAAAACAACGTATATTTTTACGTAAAAAACAATATTTATTCAAAGAACTTGTGAATAATTTCTTATTCTATTTCAATATTTTACGAATTTCATTCGCACTGTTCATAAACTCTTTCAGTTCTTCAGTTTTATTTTTATTGATTAAATTTCTGAAGTGGTACATTTTTTCAATATAGGTATCCATCACTTCCAATAGATAATTTTTGTTTTGATGAAAGATGGGTGCCCACATTTCCGGTGAACTTTTTGCCAGACGCACGGTGCTTTCAAAACCACCACCAGCCATTTCCAGAATGGCTTCTTCGTCTTTTTCTTTTTCCAGAACGGTGGCTGCCAGCACAAAAGAACTGATGTGCGAAATATGTGAAATATAAGCTGCATGCATATCGTGCTGATGTGCATCCATATATTTCAAACGCATGCCTAATACATTGTACATTTTTTCGATTAAGGCAACCGCTTCCAAATGACTGTTTTCTTTATCGCAAATAATACAGACTTTGCCTTTAAACAAATCTGAAATAGCAGCCGCTGGTCCGCTGTTTTCTGTACCAGCCATTGGATGCGATGCTACATATTGTTTTCTATTCGGATGATTTTTAATAGCATCAATAATATGTCCTTTGGTGGAACCCATATCGGTTATTATTTGATGTGGTTGCACTTTATCCAAGACATACAACAACTCATCTATCAGAATATTTACAGGAACTGTCAGAATGATTAAATCTGCCTGCGCAATGGCTTCGTCTTTAGAAACAATTTTATCTACGAGTCCTAACTTTAAAGCCAGATCACAATTTTGCTGACTGCGACCAACACCGATTATTTCTGTACAAAAATTTGCAGCACGCAAATCTTTTGCCGCCGAACCACCAATTAAACCTATTCCGAATATTGCTACTTTCAT
>DAOORG010000122.1:0-4194 GCA_035389165.1 Chitinophagales bacterium | reverse complement strand
GGACTGCATAATGATATACGAATAAATCGTGCGCCATTGCTGCCAAATATAAATCCAGGCGTGATGAATACATTTGCTTCGTGTAATATCTTTTCGGTCAGGTCTTCTACGTTTGTATATTTTGCAGGAATTTTTGCCCATAAAAACATACCGATTTGATTTTTATCGTAAGTACATTCTAAGGCATCCATAATATCATACGCAAATGCGCGACGCTTTTTATATTCATTATTACGTGCTTCATGCCATGCCTCATCATTGGACAATGCAGCTATTGCAGCATGTTGTAAAGGCAAATACATACCGGAATCTACATTGCTTTTTACTTTTAAAATAGTGTCGATATATTCTTTAGCACCGGCCACCATTCCGATGCGCGCGCCTGCCAGATTATGTGATTTACTAAGTGAATTTAATTCCAGGCATACTTCTTTTGCACCTTCCGTTTGAAAGATAGAAACAGGCTTTCCTTCATTCAATACTAAACTATACGGATTGTCATTTACCACAAGAATATTAAATTCATTGGCAATGTCTATCAGTGTTTTAAATAATTCATGATTTCCTTTTGCACCGGTTGGCATATTCGGATAATTAATCCAAAGGAGTTTTGTTTCACGTAATGTTTCTTCATTTATAGACGTAAAATCCGGTCCCCAATTACACGTTTCATCTAAATCATACGCAACAGGCACCGCACCAGCCAAATAAGTTGCTGAAGAATATGTTGGATAGCCTGGATTTGGAACCAGTACTTTATCTCCAGGATTTAAAAATGCATTTGAAATGTGCGAAATGCCTTCTTTAGAACCCAATAATGGCAATATTTCAGAAGCCGGATCTAAGTCCACTTCGTATGTTGATTGATACCAATCACCCAAAGCTTTTCGTAATTCAGGAATTCCAATATAGCTTTGATATCCGTGATTTTTTACGTTGGATGCAGACTGAATCAAGGCATCAATTGTTTGCTGCGATGGTGCCTGATCCGGATTTCCGATACCAAGATTCAGAATATTTTTTCCTTCAGCTCGTAATTGTGCAATCTGTTTCAACTTCATACTAAAGTAGTATTCGTTGATATGTTGTAGTTTATTTGCTTGTTCGATTATCATGTTTTTCCTTTTCTCGCAAAGACGCTTCCGAAGTTTCGGAAGCGCGCAATGCTGTTTTACAAAATTTTATTTCCTTGAGCGTATTCTCCCAATATTTTCAATTCTTTGGTTAGTGGTTCAATTTCTAACAGCATTTTTTTGTAGCTGTCAACATCCTCAAATTCTAAATCTGCATACATATAATACTGCCACTCTTCTCCTACTACCGGCAGTGATTGTATTTTGGTCAAATTGATACTATGATTACCAATTACAGTTAAAACTTTTGCCAGACTTCCTGCTGTATGATGCGCGCGAAACGAAATGGAAGATTTGTTGATAGTCGTGAGTCGTGAGTCGTGAGTCGTGAGTTTTTTTAAGATTAAGAATCTGGTAAAGTTTCTTTTGTTGTCGTGTATATCTGCTGCAATAATTTCTAAACCGAATAATTCTGCTGCACGTTTGCTGGCAACTGCTGCTCTGTGTTTAATATGCTTTTCTTTTATTTCTCTGGCGCTTAAAGCGGTATCATTGGATTCTACCAACTGAATATTCGGGTAATTTTCAAAAAATCCCTGACATTGCAATAATGCCATTGGATGTGAATGTATTTCTTCAATCTGATCTATAGACTGATTTGGCAACGCCATTAAATTCATTTCAATGCGCAAATAAACTTCACCAATTATTTCCAGATTGGAGTTTCTCAGATGTGCATAATTCGGTAAAATGGAACCTGCAAGTGAATTTTCTATAGCACATACTGCATAATCCGCTTGTCCATTTTCCATTACACTAAATAATTTAGGAAATGTGGCACATTCAACGGTTTCAATGTCTGCGCCAAAATACTGAATGGCAACTATTTCGTGAAAAGAAGCTTCGAATCCTTGTATTGCTATTTTTGGTTTCATATACTAAATCCCTAAAGGGACTTTTTATTTTGTTATTAATTAATTTTTACTCAACAGTTTGTTTCGTGTCTCGCAATGACGGTTATTCTGAACAAGCATAAAAAAAGTCCCGAAATTATTCGAGACTTGTTATACTTTAATTTTACTACAGTATTATTCGTCTCGCTTAGTTGCGAAAAAAATAATAGCCGTAGAAAAATGTGTTATTCATAACACAAATAAATGCAGAATTTGTTTAAAATGCAACTATTTCAATATTAATTCATGGTTAAACAAAAAACTAAATGAAAAAAATAGTTGGTATTTCGTCTGTATCTTTTAAAATTGCACTTCGTATTTACTAAATTGACTGCTATAATGACTCCAGAACAGAAACTATCCTATTGCGACACTAATTATCCAGTTATTTTGGTAAGCGGACTTGGTTTTCAGGACCAAAACAGGCTTTTGAGTTATTGGGGCAACATTCCTGACTATTTAAAACTACATGGTTGTGATGTTTATACGGCATATCAGGATGCATTCATTTCTATACCTGATAATGCCATTAAACTTAAATTCAGGATTCTTGACATCCTTGAAAAAACTAAAAAAGACAAAATAAATATTATTGGACACTCAAAAGGTGGATTAGAAGGAAGATACCTGGCCAGCAGATTAGGAATGGATGAACATATTTCCAGTATTACTACGTTGGGTTCACCACACAGAGGTACTCATCTGGCTGATATTATTCTGGGTCGATTGCCTTTACCCAAATTTGCCACAGCACGTTTGGTGAATTTATATGCCACGTTGATGGGCGACAAAAGACCTGACAGCTTACGTGCTGTAGTGCAGGTAACTACTGAAAGCATGAAACGGTTTAATGAGGAAGTTCCTGATTCAGCTAAAGTATATTATCAGAGTTATGCGAGTCATGTAAATAAAGAATATCCGAATATCTTATGGAAGACAATGGCGTATATTATCCGTGAATATGAAGGCAAAAATGACGGTATGGTTGGCATAGAATCCTGCAAATGGGGAAATTACCGAGGTATCATTCAGTCGGAAAGTGCACCATCTGTCAGTCATGGCGACATGGTTGGCTTAACGCAGTTTTTTGGCAATTCTAAATTTGATGCCAAAGCATTTTTAGCAGATGTTATACATGAACTTAAAACAATGCAACATTAAAGGCTATTTTCGTATTTTTACTTAACTTTAAGATTTGGCATATTAATTGAACTATTTAATAAAAATTTTCCAATGCGCATAACAGCCTTATTCTGTATTATATTTTTTTCAATGAGTACCGGTATTGCTCAGAATTACAATATCAATGCTTATAATTTCCATCAATCTATTGTAGAAGCTCAGCAAAACATTGGAAAAGAAGTTTTCTATTTCAATGAAAGTGCAACAGAATTAAATCTGAAGATTTTAAAATTTGAATTGAATAAAAGCATTCAGTTTATTGACAGTCTGGAAGTTTATAATAATGAAACAACGTATCATAATGCGGCAAAAAAACTTTTTGCCTTATATAAAGATTTGACAGAAAATGAATATCAGCAATTGCTGAATATCATCGAAGATCCGGAATTGGAATTCAAAGATTTTAAAGTAAAAAAGCAAAAAATCTTTGATGGCATGAAACAAAAAATGGCAAAAGTATATCCTGATTTTAATACTGCACAGGAAGCCTTCTGCAAAAAATATGGTCTGAAATTAGATTAAAATACAACACTTATGAAATCATTATTTATCCTGTTTATTTCCATACTTTCAACCACAGCTACCTTTGCAAGTGATGCTGATGCTATTGATTACAATGACAAAATTGTAACGGAACAAAATAAAATCGGTGAAGCTATATTAGCGTTTTCTTCCAATCCAAATGACTTTACGCTGAATCAAATTAAAATTCAAGCAGACGAAGGATTGGAAGTTCTGAATAGCATGAAGCCATTTGAAGGCAACAAAAAATTCTTGTCAGCAGCAAAAGCATTGTTTAAGTTCTACGGTGAAATTACCGGAAATGAATACAAAAAAATATTGGTGCTTATTAAAGAAAAAGACAAATACACCAATGAAGAAATAAATGCTAAAGTAAATGAATTAACGGGTTCTATCTCTAAAAAAGAAGATCCGTTGGATGTTCAGTTTAAAGAAGCGCAAGTAGAATTTGCAGGCAAGTATAA
>DAOORG010000121.1:5016-7522 GCA_035389165.1 Chitinophagales bacterium | reverse complement strand
ATGCTTTCATTCTGGGAACAACAGACATATTTAGAATACGATTTTATAGTGGTAGGAGCCGGCATTATGGGTTGCTCGGTTGCTTATGAATTGAGATTGAAATATCCGAAAGCTCGGATTGTAGTACTGGAACGTGGTCTTTTTCCTACAGGTGCTTCTACTAAAAATGCTGGTTTCGCGTGTTTTGGCTCACCTACAGAAATAATTAGTGACTTTAAGTTACATGGAACGCAAAAAGCGTTGGATATTATCTCAAACCGATACGAAGGATTAAAGATCTTAATCGCGCGACTCGGTTCTGATCATATCGGACTAACGCCACTTGGTGGTTATGAGTTGATGTTCTCAAATCCGTTATCAAAAGCTGAGCTGGAAGCACTCAATGAAACTCTGATGCCTTATTTTAAGTCGACTGTCTTTTTGGATATTTCGTCTGATATGGACAAATTTGGATTCAAAAATGTACAGCAATTGTTGTTTTGTCCTTTAGAATCTCAAATTGATTCCGGCAAAATGATGCAGCATTACTGGAATTTGTTGCAATTAAACAATATACAGATACTTACTGGCGCAGAGGTGAAGAACATTCAAGGTAATTTAGTGGAAATTGTAAATACTATTGGTGGTACTGTTACTTTAAAATCAGATTGTATTACATTGTGTACCAATGCATTTATAAATGAGATAATGACGGATGTTCCGGTAAAACCTGGTCGTGGTCAGGTTATTATTACCAGCGAGATTGAGCATTTACTATTTAAAGGTAGTTTTCATTTTGATGAAGGTTACTATTATTTTAGAAATGTAGGAAAGCGGGTTTTGTTTGGTGGCGGAAGAAATCTGGATTTTCAAACTGAAACCAGTACTAAATTTGAATTTAATAAATTGATTGTTAATGATTTAAAAGTTAAACTTAAAGAAGTAATTTTACCTGATTGTAATTTTGAAATTGAACAGGAATGGCAAGGAATTATGGGATTTTCAGATAGTAAGTCGCCTGTGATGATGAAATTGAACGAATATACAACCTACATTATGGCTTGTAATGGAATGGGTGTTGCGTTGTCGCCATTTATGGCCAAAGAATTGGTGGCTGGTTTATAATCCAAACGATTCAACATAATTTATCACTTTTCTCAAATCTTCTTTCGTATCTATACTAATACTTTTATATTTTGTTATACCGGCTTTGATAATGAATTTGTTATCAATCCATCTTAGTTGTTCTAAATGTTCTTCTAACTCATTTTTAGTTGGTGTAAGCTGGACAATCTTCTTTAAAACATCCGTCTTAAACCCATAAATGCCAACATGCCTGAAAAATGAACTTGAAACTAATGTAGATTCAGATAGCTTGCGTTTAAAATCAATCGCATAGCAATCTTTATCTAGTATGGCTTTCACAATATTCTTGTTCTCTAACAATGATAAATCCGTTTCAATTGCAACCTGTGTTATAATTTCCGCATGCTCATCCAGAAATAAACTTGCCAGTTCATTAATTTGTAATGGATTTATAAGTGGTTCATCTCCTTGTATATTTATAATGTAGTTAAAGCTTTTATTTAATATTTCAAGAGCTTCTGCACACCTGGAAGTACCATTGAGATGTTCCTTTGCTGTCATGATTACCTGGCCGCCAAATGTTTCAACTTCTTTAATTATTCGTTCATCATCTGTTGCCACATATACTTCAGTAAGACTTGTTGCTTTTTTGGCTTGTTCATAAACTCGCTGTATCATACTTTTGCCGGAAATCATAGCCAATGGCTTGCCCGGAAAGCGCGATGACTCATATCTTGCTGGAATTATACCTACTATTTTCAAATGGAACAGAATTTGTATGACAAAAGTACTTTAAACTATTGTTGAAAAAAAACTAAAAGTTTGAAACTTAAAAATCAGATTTTTGCCTAAAAGTAAGCCGTATTATGTGTAGAAAAGGATTCATCGCTATTGTTATGCTGTTCGTTTTTTCATTTTCATTTGGACAAAACAACAATTCTAAAACCGCACCAAAAACTACTAAATATGTAATGCATGTGGTTAAATTTGGAGAAACTCTTACCAAAATTGCTAAAAAATATGGTGTTTCAACATCTGATATACTTAAAATTAACCCATCTCTTACAGCAGATAATTTAAATCCGGAACAAATTCTTCGCATTCCCAATTTAAACACTAAAAAGGTTTTAACTAATTCTGAATCAGAATCATATAAACAAATACCTATAGTAGATGTTAAACCTAATCTTAAGCCTAAATCTGGTCAATTACACACAGTAGAACATGGTCAAACAATCTATGGCATTTCCAAAATGTATGGTGTTAAGGTAGAAGAAATTCAAAAATGGAATCAACTAACAGATTACAACATAAAAATTGGCTCTCAATTAATCGTTGCAGATCCGGCCAAAATTAAATCAGATATTACATCTACAGCTGAACCACTGAAAGTAAAACCCAATCTATCAGAAACGATAAATAAATTACCGGAAAAGAAAAC
>DAOORG010000121.1:0-4916 GCA_035389165.1 Chitinophagales bacterium | reverse complement strand
ATAAATTACCGGAAAAGAAAACGGAACCACAAAAAAAGGTAGAACCACCTATAGAAACTTTAGAATCAGAAAATGATGAGTCTGAAACTCAAAAGCCTGATATTCAGGCTAGTGAGAATGGTAATCAAAAAGAACTCATCAAATTATTTAAAGATAAAGCGGCAGGCAGTAAAATAATTGTTACAAAAGGTACAGGTGCACCCATGACCACGACACTTGGTGCAATGGAAACGGTTTATTTTGCCATGCACAAATCACTTCCGATTGGTACTATTATCAAAATAAAAAACCTGGTGAACAGTAAAATAATCTATGCAAAAGTGATAGGAAAATTACCGGAAACTGATGAAAATAAGCATGTTATAGTAAGATATTCATTAGGTGTAAAGAAAGATCTACAATTGCAAAACGGTAAGTGTTATGTACAGGTAGAATACCCTGAATAGTTTATTTTAATGTTAGATGAACAATACATGATTAAAATCATTTTTTTATTGTCTTTTATATTGCCATATTTGTAAACCTAAAAGTTATTCAGTGCAACGTTACAAAGTCGTAACTATTACTCATAAAACCGCTAAAGTCAACAGATTGAAAGATTATCTGTTGTCTGATACCGATACTTCTGATTTTCCGGCTAATCGTTTGAGAGAATTAAAAGACAGTTTTGCGATGGATGAATTGCTGTATTTAAATACCTGCAATCGTGTTACCTTCTTTTTTACAAATGATAGAAAGATAGACAATAAATTTTTGAGAGATTTATTCATGTTTATCAATCCTCACTTTAATAAAGAACTGATTAACCTGCATTTATCAAAAGCACTTGTTTTTGAAGGTGCAGATGCTGTTAAACATTTTATGGGTGTTGCGGCTTCTTTTGACTCGCTTGTTATTGGAGAACGTGAAATTTTAGGTCAGATAAAAGCGGCTTACCTGAATGCTAAGAAACATGAATTATGTGGCGATGAAATCCGATTAGCTTATCAGCAATCTATCGTTTTCGCAAAAAAAATACATTGTGATACAAGAATAGGTGAGAAACCGGTTTCTGTGGTGTCATTGGCTTTTCGCTCTTTGTTGGAAAGAAATATACCGAAAGATGCCAATATGCTTATTATCGGAGCCGGACAAACCAATCATCTGATGGCTAATCTATTGGTGAAAACCGGTATTGAAAATGTTATGGTTTATAACAGAACACTAACCAAAGCAGAAGAATTAGCCGCCAGATTTAAAAACGGCAAAGCTGCTCCATTCGAAAAACTGGTAAATCATGCAAAAGAAGTCGATATCATACTGACTTGCACCGGTGCCAATTATGCGGTGTTGACGAAAGATATCTTTGGAAAGATAGTTCCTGCAAACAAAAAAGTAACGATTGTAGATTTAGCTGTTCCTCAGGATGTAGAACAGGAAATTATAGACATGGAAAATGTCGATTATATCGATGTGGCTTCATTGGAAAAGAAAGCTAAAGAAAATATGCAGTTCAGAAGAGGTGAGTTGTACAAAGCAGAAGCAATGCTGGAAGAGTTTTTAGCAGCATTCAGTGATTTACACAAAGAGAGAAGACTCGAACTCGCATTATCTGATATTCCAAATGAAGTAAAGAATATAAAAGAAAGAGCTTTAAATGCAGCTTTCAAAAAAGATATCGAATCACTGGATGTGCATTCTAAAGAAATTCTTGAAAAAGTAATGCAATACATGGAAGAGAAATACATCGCACTTCCTTTCAAAGCTTCTAAGAAATCTTTGCTCAATAAAAAATTCCGTCCTTAATTTATATATGCGAATGCATGTTGTATGGCTTCATATAGCTATCTTTGCACCCTGTAAATACTTATGAAAAAAGGCATTGATTTTCCCGTTATTATTGGAACACGTGGCAGCGAATTGGCATTGTGGCAGGCAAATTTTACGAAATCTGTTTTAGAAAAAAGCGGTTTTTGGGTAGAACTGAAAATTATAAAAACCAAAGGTGATACTACGCAGCAATGGAATCTTAGCTTCGATAAAATGGAAGGCAAAGGTTTCTTTACTAAAGAGCTGGAAGATGCGTTGCTGGCAAATGAGATAGATTTGGCTGTACATTCCTGTAAAGATTTGCCTACTGAATTTCCAAAAGGTCTAACTATTGCTGCTTATTCCAAACGCGCCAATCCATTTGATATCTTGTTAATCAGAAAGGAAAGTGTAGATGAAACAAAACAGTTAAAGCTGAAAGAAAATGCTGTAGTAGGAACTTCATCTGCCCGAAGAAAAGCACAATTAATGGCATTCAGACCGGATATTCAGTTACAGGATTTAAGAGGAAATGTGCCAACCAGAGTAAAAAAATTAACGGAAGAAAATTACGATGCTATTGTTCTTGCTTCTGCAGGTTTGGAAAGACTCAATATTGATTTAAGTGCATTCGAAAAAGTAGCTTTAAAAGCACCAATGTTTATACCGGCACCGGCACAAGGTGTACTTGCTTTTCAAATTAGAGAAGAAGATGCAGAGCTTAAAAATATTTGCGAATTATTGAATGATGAATCAAGCAGTGAAATCGCCGCTATCGAAAGACAACTCTTGCATGATTTTGAAGGTGGTTGTCAGATGCCATTAGGTGTATTTGCGGAAAAAACTGGAAATAAAATAGATATCTGGATTTCGCAGGCTTCTGCCTGGAACACTTTTCCTAAAAGATTACATGTAGAAATAAACGAACCTGCAGCAGATTTCAATTCGGCAGCTATTGTAAAACAATTAAGGAATGCAACACCGACATCCGTTTTCATTTCATCAGCTTTAGATGAAAACGAGTATATCATCCGAGCTTTGAAAGCGCATAATTATTCAGTGAATTATGAAACATTTATTGAATTTAAACAAGTTGATTTCAATCTTCCGCAAGCTGTAAATTGGTTATTCTTTAGTAGTAAAAATGGTGTAAAATATTTCTTTAATACTACAATTCAACAATTCTCTAATTCTTCAATTAAACTCGCAGCCATCAATCAGGGAACTGCACAGGCAATTTATGAATTGGGTTTGCCGGTTGATTTCATCGGACAAGGAAGCGATTTGCAAAAAATAGCTACTGATTTTGATGAGGTTGCCACCGGAAAGATTATTTTTCCGCAAGCAAAAAAATCAATGCAAAGCATACAGAAAAATCTAATCAACAATACGGATATTGAATCATTAATTGTATATGAAAATCAACCTTTGCAGAATATTGAAAAACAAGAAGCAGAAATTCTGATCTTCACCAGTCCGATGAGTGTGGAAGCTTATTTTTCAAAATTTAAGTTAGATGAAAATCAGCGGGTAATTTCCATTGGAAAAACTACATCAAAAAAACTGCAGGATTTTTCTGTAAACAACGTGAAAACAGCATTTGAGCCATCTTATTGGTCAGTACTGGATGAAGTGTTTTAAACAGATATTGTATAGGTTATAGAGCACTAATTAGTAATTGGATAATACCAATAATAAATCCTAAAACACCGCCAATAACTTCAATAAATGTAAATTCTCTTGCAGTAATATCCAATAAGAGTTGTTCCAGTTTTTCATCAGAGAAATTAGCTACCTTATTTCGTACCAATTGTTGAATATCCAGCTTTTCCTCAATCTTATCAATTGAAGAACCTATTACGGTCGGAAGATTTTTTTCTATTTCGTCAACAATTGTTTTGTGTATACTTTGAATTAACTGATCCGGAACAATTGCATTTAATAATCCACTTTTTTCTATTCTATCTCGAATGGCATTGTCAACACGCAGTGCAATTTCTTCTTTAAAATTATTCAAAGCATCCGGATCTTGCAGTCTGCCTTTAATATCACTAAAATTCAACAAGTCACGTTGAACAATCGTGCCTAATTTTTCTGCAATTCTCGGTTTGTTTTTAGGGAAAATTCCATGAAATGTAATAAACAGAATTTTGATAGGTTTGCGTGGATGAAACAACATTTTTATGGCCAGCCAATTTGTTATCCAACCAATAAATGCACCTATAAAAGGAACTGCCCACGTTTTCCAGCTAAGTAAACTGATAGATAAAATCATACATCTTTTTTTATAGCAATCAAATTTTAGATGCTAACCGGTGACCAGTCAGCAGGATTGGTACGCCATGAATTTAAAGTTTCTAATTCATCATTTGAAATATATCCAGTCTGAATGGCAGCACGAAGCAGGAATTCATAATTGGTTAATGTTTTTAAAATTACACCTGCGTCTTCAAACCGTTGATGCGTAGATTCAAAACCATATTTATAAATAGCAATCATACCGATAACTTCTTCACCGGCATTTCTTAAATCTTCTACTGCTTTCAACGAACTTCCGCCTGTTGATATAGTATCTTCTACCACTAAAACACGAAGTCCATGTTTCAGGTCGCCTTCTATCGTGTTTGTTAAACCATGTTCTTTTGGTTTTGAGCGTACATACACAAAAGGCAATCCAAGCGCATCTGCTAAAATGGCACCATGAGGAATTCCGGCTGTAGCAACACCGGCTATACAATCTGTTAAAGGAAAATATTCTTTCACTAAACTCACCAAACCTTCTTTAACAAAATTTCGTATTTCCGGATAAGATAATAATTTTCGATTATCACAATATACAGGCGATTTCCAACCACTTGCCCAGGTAAAAGGATTTTGTGTGTCTAGCTGGATGGCTTTAATTTGAAGTAAGTACTCTGCCAGTTTTTCTTTGTATGCGTTGTTTTCCATTTCTTTGTATTTAGAAGTTAGTATATCGTATTAAGTCCAAATTTTTTTATCTAAATTCACCTCAAAATAATTCTCAAATTTTATATCCGAAATAACGGAACTTTAACTCAATAATTAATACTCGTAAATGTATAAACTTTTTATCAATAACAAGATAGTTTACCTCTGTCAAAATCCTT
>DAOORG010000120.1:0-7566 GCA_035389165.1 Chitinophagales bacterium | reverse complement strand
CACGAGTGGTATCTTTTGAGAAGTCATTAATCAGGTAATTATCAAAGTTCATCATACCGGATATGACGAGTGCAATGGCAAGAGAAGAACCTGCAATCAAAGCATGTTTTACTTCTCCTTTTAAACTATTAGTGATCACTTCATAAATACCATATATACCAATAAGGATAAAACTATAATAGGCTATTTGCACATGTCGTTCAGCAATTATCTCATAAGAAAATAGCAAAAACAATATTAGTCCCCATGTATATTTTTTTCTGAAAGTAAGCCATGTAGCTGCAAACAAAGGTAAAAACATAGCAATAGTTTTTACTTTAGTAATATGTCCGGCATCCAAACTGATAAAATTATAACTACAAAATCCAACAGCCACAGCACCTAAAAACGCATAAGCAACCCGTCTGGTTAAAACATAAAGTCCGATGAAAGAGCAAACAAGTAACAGGAAAATTTCCATTGCCGGATCGGGCAATGTTCCTAACACTTTAAATAAAATTGCCCGTGGTGTATAATCCAGGATTTTTGGAAAATCTATTCCACCCATAAGATAAGATGGCATGCCACCAAACATTCTGGATGACCACATCGTAACGTGGCCGGTAGCTGCTTTTAAGTCTGCACTTTCTTTATGCAACGCGATGTATTGATTACTGTCATGTGTTGACAATCGCATACCTTGAATCAAAGGCTGACAATAAATAAATGCTAAAGCAACAAACAGCAATATTACTGCAGGAATTAAAATCTTATTAGAAATATTAATTGCAGCATCATTTGTAGACTGTTTCTTATTGGGTTGTGAAACAGGCTGCTTTGTACCTGTTGCGGTTGGTTTAACCGGTTGCTTTTTTGACATTTTTTATTGATTTATAGTGCTAAATTACAATTTTATCCATTCTGAAGGATAGATATCTTTTGAATTAATAGATGAATCTTCAAACCATTTTGACGGTGCTATTACTATTTTATCCGGATTTCCGTTGAGCCAGGCTCCCCACCAGCTATAAGTGCTGTTTGCAATAATATGATGTTTGCAATAGCTCATTAATCGCATATCATCACCAGCAGAATTGGTATTATTCTGCACAAAATGAACAGGATAATCTACCTGAATATTTTCCTTAGCCCATTTTATATCGTCTGAAAAAAGAAAGAAAACGGGTTGGCTGATTTTTTTTGCCATTATTTCGACAGCGTCTGAGTAATATTTAATTGGAATGGCAGCAAATTTCTTTGCATTTCTATTGATAGAAATATAATCGCCACGTCTTATGTGTATGGAAACGGAATTGCAATTTTTAATATTTTCAGCCCATTGGCTGTTGGTTGTATTTAAACTTGCTTTAAATGTAAAATCTTTTCTGATTTGACTTTCAATTTCTTTAAAATATTGTTCAGATTGAAAATTACCAATCAGGTATCTATTATCACCAGCAGTTAAAAATTCGGCAGAACACCCAAAGTCTGTTTCTGTTAACAACGAGAATTTACGTTCGATTAATTTCGTTCTGATTAGGTGTTCTGTTTTGGCAATCGGATAAAGAAAAAGATTACTCGTAAATAGATTTTTTTTAAGGTCTGCCTGCACATCAAAAATATGCAACTCATATTGCATTTGGGTTGCCCATTTTTTAAAGGGTAATTTACTTTGCAGAAATGAGGTATCTAATGATAACGATGTATTATTTTTTGTTGCAAGACATTTGCCAAATGCGTATTGAAACATTTGATTTCCTAAACCTCCTCTCAGCTGAACTACTATCATTCTTTTATGTTTTGCAACAGGTTGCCTGATGTAAGATAATTATTCTTACCTTTAATTTTAATATCAACTATCTTTTACTTACCAACAGTAAACTGCATTAATAATGTTTTTGAAGATAAAAAATATACTGTCATCTTTAATGTCAAATCTTGTTATTTTTTATTTAATTCCATACAAAAAGAAATGTTATATCACATGTTCCGGCAAAACAGATGGTTTGGGTGCTCAAACACAGGCTATCTACTCAGCTTTGTTGTACGCTGCTGTTCATAAAATTTCCTATTGCCACACTCCACTTAATGAAATCGCGCATAATTATTCACAGGACAGCTCATTCTCTGCTACTGCCGAGCGTTTTTTTTCATTCTCAAAAGGTGAGAAATCTATTAGAGATTTGAACCACAACCACCTCATCATTAATCTGGATTTTATTACCTTCCGAAGTATCAAATTGTTAATACAATATCTATTCCGCTCAGACATGAAAGTGGTTTTTGAAAAATCGCATTTTCATAATTATACCAACAAAATATCACCTAAATACACGCTAATTAAAAAGAGTTTACAAGATAAATTCTATACTAATCAAAAACCGATTCTCGTTAATCATGACAGTACCGTTTTAAATATTGCATTTCATATTCGCAGAGGCGATGTTAACCAGGCCGACATTGCCAGATTTACAGATAATGAACGTATTTTTTCTACGTTGCAAACTATAACGTATCATCTTAATCAAAAAGAAATTGCATATAAACTTTCCATTTATTCTCAGGGAAAGAAAGAAGATTTTGGAAATTTATCTTCGCTTGCAACTCTATATTTAAATGGCAATGTATTTGAAGATTTTCACCATCTTGTTAAGGCAGATGTTTTATTTATGGCAAAAAGTTCTTTTAGTTATTCTGCAGCTTTATTATCTGATGGTTTGATTGTATACGAACCATTCTGGCATCCGCCATTAAACGAGTGGCTCTTGTATGAAGATAATGAGCGATTCATCAACCTATTATCTGAAAAAATCCATACACTTCACACAAAAAACATTAATGCTTAAAAATACTTAAGCACACTCTTTTTGAATGTGTTTCTGATAAGTATAAATGGTGCAGTAAAAATACCGACCAGTACTTGCTTATAAAAACTGAAATCATGACCATATTCCTGCACATTCACAGTTATGTGCTTTACAATCATTCCAAATCTCAATCGGCATAAAAGTTCATAAACGATTTTTGGAGTAGTGTTAAAATACAAACCATATTGCTGGTGATACTTGTTTCTGGAAAGTTGAAAATCTGACAATGCCATTTTCACGCAATCAACTACTTTAGCTCTGTCAAAATCGTATAATTCAATCAGTTCATTCAACGATAAACCAAAGCGTTTGAAATCACCTGACACCGGATTGAACCAGGTAGTTTTATCATCTAACATCTGTACCATTGACAATTTTTTAGCAGCAGATGATGTGGTTATCCAGGTAATTCCGGAAGAACAGCCTAGCAACATGGTGCAATGGTGAGTTATTCCGGCTGTCTCTCTCAGACTTAGTGAACTACCATCTATAATAGCTTTGTCAGGATGGTTTATTTTGTTTGCAGATGAAAGAATTATTGCTGTTTCTTTATCGCTTACAATTTCCTCACTGATGGAAATTGCTTCTTCTTTAGAAATTTTGAGTTGACCGCTTTGTGGTGCAAATTCAAATAATATCACATTCTTAAAGCTGCTTAAATCGTGTTTTTCTGCAAACGTTTTGCATTTCAATTTTTCTTCATCTGTAAGTACGAGTACAGGCTCTACCGGCACAGTAAC
The DNA here is from genome assembly GCA_035389165.1 of Chitinophagales bacterium. Taxonomy (GTDB): domain Bacteria; phylum Bacteroidota; class Bacteroidia; order Chitinophagales; family JADIYW01; genus JADJSS01. The sequence goes on along the minus strand of DAOORG010000120.1, from coordinate 3,980 downwards.
CGCATGCGGATAGGCTCTGAATACATTACTTCTGACAGATCCGTCGAATAAGGCCATATTTTTAATATACGATGGATGCGTGATAAACACGTTATCATAGCCTGCAACATCCGTTTTTTGTTTTAAAAGTTCTAACTCCGCGTTATCGTCACAATGAATATATTCAACAACAATCACATCATCTACATCTGGATTATTCAGAATAATATCTTTACATTTTGATGAAATTGCCCAGGTAAGATGGCAATCTTTATAGTCGGTTTTAATCTGTCGTGCAATCGTAGTTGCATATAAGCAATCGCCGTTTGCATAAAAATTTACCAATAATATTTTAGGGTTCGTTATCACTGATTAATCATCATTTCTGCTAATTGCTCAAAAGAGACATCCGGTTTCCAACCTAAAGAAAATATTAATGATGCGTCTGATACCAATTGCTTGTACTCAGGTGTAAAATCATTTTTCAGAATTACATGATCTTTCCAGTCTTTATGAATTATGGAGAAACACACACTTAAATATTCTTCTATAGAATATCCTTTACCAGAACCGATGTTTGCTTCGAAAACCAAATCTTGTTGAATTAGCTGCCAAATTCCTTTTACCACATCGCCGGCAAACGTCCATTCTTTAATTACAGTGCTATCTCCAATTTCTAATTTTTCTGAACTGCCTGCGGCAATTCTCTTCACGGCTTCTGCAATTTTTTTAGCCATATGTCTCTCTGTTCTTCTAGGACTATCATGATTAAAGAAATAACCGACATACACTTTCAACCCTAATCTTCTGAAATATCTTGCCGCGTAAACAGATTGAATTCTGCTTATAGAATACGGATCTCTGGCTTCAAATGGATCTGTTTCTTTTATTGGCTGATTATTATTTACAAATTGTAATCCGCTTCCTGAAATAAATACTTTTGAAGCCGGAGAATAATTTTTAACTGCTTCCAGAATATTTAGAGTTCCGGTGCAAATTGTCTCATGATTTTCAAACATGACTTCATGTCTTGTGGTGGAATTTGCTGCCAGATGGAAAATATAAGATGGCTGAAGTTCTTTTACTAATGCAGCCACCTCTTCATATTTCGTAATATCCGTTCGAAGAAAATCTCCTCTTTTAGAAACACCTACTACAGTAACGCCGTTTACCTTCAGCAATTCTGACAAATAATAACCATCCTGGCCATTGGCACCTATTATAATCGCTGTCATAAAATCAATAAATCTTTTTTAACGAAAATTGTATTGATATAAGTATCAGCATAAACTATATATCCTTTCTCTGCCAAATAATTTTTGACTTCCTCATTTTTTCTGCCTAATTTAAGATTGTTGAATTCCATTGTTTCCACACAAAATACAGCAGGTTTAAATTTTTCAAAATTCAATGATTTTATTATTTCAATATCCAGTCCTTCCACATCTATTGAAATGAAATCCGGGCAAGTATCAAAATACTTTTCAATCAGATCATTGATATTGATAAATGAAATTACTTTGTCATCATTAAATTTAATTCCAGTCTGATTTTGTTTTTGCAGTGCTTCTTCTTTTGAGAAGGTATTCCAGCCTGTATAGGGTTCAGGGAATCTGTAAAAGACACCTTCTTTTTGATTATTGATACCAACTGCTATATTCAATACAGTATCATTCGGTCTTTTTGCAACAATCTTTTCGTAGAGTTGGAGATCCGGTTCAACACATACACCTTTACATTTTTTCAGATAAAAACTATAGGTATTGCTGCCAACCACCGGACTGTTAGCACCAATATCCAAATAACTAATAGTAGATTTTTGAAGACCTATACTAAATAAAGCATCTATGATAATATCTTCACCAAACTGTGCATAAGAATACTTTGCTTTTCCAAATTGTATATCGATGTTCGCTTTAAGCTTATTAAATACCCGTTGAATATTCATCGTTATTTTTTGTAGATATCAATAGTTGGAATTGGAAAAATAAAACCTGTTCCTTTTTCTAAAGCTTCTTTTTCGCGTTCTAAAAATTCTTCTTTAAAATGCCATGGCAACACCAAATAATAATCAGGATTCATAGCACGACTATCTGCTTCACTTATTATAGGAATATTAGTTCCTAACGTGTATGCGCCGTATTTATCCGGATTTCTCTCTGCGGCATAATCCACCAACATATTATTTATATCGCACCATTGCAGAATTGTATTTCCTTTGGTGGAAGCACCGTAAATATGAACCTTTTTACCTTCTTTCTTCAGCTTCACCAATAAATCATGCAATTCGTTTTTTACTTTTTCAATTCTATACTGAAAAGCAACATATGGTTTATCAGTATCCAATTCAAGGTCAAATTCTTTCTGACGGATTTCATTCATGAAATGATGATTTTCCTTAGAATAATACAATCCGTTTTCTTTGTGGGTAGCATAACATCTGATGCTGCCTCCGTTGATATCATTAAAAGAAATCTTGAATAACTTCATATCTGCCATTCCTGCAATTTTTTCTAAAACGGCAAGACTGTAAAATTCTAAATGTTCATGACAAATAGTATCATAACTATCCATTTCCAACATTTTAGGCATATAGCTCATCTCAAATACCCAAATTCCATCCGATGACAAGTATTTTTTTATACTTTTTACAAAATCTACCGGATTTTCTAAGTCATAAAACATGGCTATAGAAGTGATCACATCCATTTTTTTATCGCCAATAGCTTTAAATAATTCTGCAGAAGGAAAAATATCCTGAACTACTTTTGCGATTTTTACTTCCTGAGCAACATCACTTGGATCACAACCGAATTTATCCCAATTTTCAGGATAATAACTCAACAAGGTACCATCATTGCAACCGATATCTAACACCGTGCAATTATCTTTTTTAAGAAGCGCTAATGTTGAATCTACTATATCTTTCAAGTGATTTCTCATAGTAGCATTTGTGCCACTTCTATACCAATAGGCAGCATATAAAATTTCAGGTGGCACGCTGTGTTCCATTTGCAGTAAACCACAAGCATTTTCATCCGATTGCGGATTACATCTTACCAGCGAGCAATTAATTTTTCTTTGAGATGGCATCTCTTTGCCAGGCTTCACAAAGGAGCCCTGTAAATATTGTGGTCCTAAATCTATAACTGGTGTCAGAGAAGGTGAACCACAAACACGACAGGTTGTTCTTTTACGTATGTGCATGAATTATTTGTTATTATTATTAATTAATTTCACAAAAGTGCTGTCAATTGCATCAATACAATTATTGCGTTCTAAATTTAAAACAGCGAGTCTCTTTACAATTTTATCTTTCTCTTCTACCGGAACATTTTCAATATCATAACCTTTTTCCACTTCGTGCCATAGTTCGCAATTTACTGCTGCAAGTTGAGAAAAAAGAGATCCCATATTGCCTTTTGTTTCAGCTACCTCATTTCCTTTTTTTTTAAAAACCTTATTAGAGGCAAAGGTTAATTTCTCTACCGGAATATTTCCACTGATTGCATTGGAGATATATTCATCAATTTCCTCTTGTAATTGTACCGTTTGATTATTAAGACTTGCTAATTTTTGAGCATCCTCTGTATGATATTGTTTCAGCTTAACGATTGTTAATTTGTCGCAAAGCATTCCTAATGTTTCAGCCATATTTTGAATTTATTATTTCAGCGAAAATTGATAGAATAACTTAATATTTACTGCTATCAATCGTTTTACACTGATATTTATGCAAAAATAGTTAAAAATCATGATAAAAAAAGGATGTATGTGCAGGCAAACTTATTGTTTGAGTAAACTAAGTATATTTTTAAGCTTATCGAAGTAAACGTAAGCAATTATCAATGTGAAAATAAGTAATTTTACCATGATGAGCAGCCAGATATTTGACAGAAACATGCCTAATATAAATCCTATTCCAATAGCTGATACAATAATCAGAATATAATCCAGAAACACTGTCCATCTCGGAATCGTAAGATTCGTATAGAATTTAC
>DAOORG010000119.1:0-7567 GCA_035389165.1 Chitinophagales bacterium | reverse complement strand
ATTTTTTCCAGTTCTAAAATCCATTTTCGCGTAAAATATAATGGAATGATACCAAACAGTCCGAAGCTGCAATCAATGATGCGCCAGATGAATGGAATGCCGCGAATGGGACCGCAAATGAAGGCTAACGGAATCACCATCAAACAGGCTATCATACCAAATTCAATGACCCAGATATTTCGTACCGGATCGCGCAAAGGGCCAATAAATGCTGTGCCGATGACAATATGTGCAAAGGCCAGCCAGTCGGTGCCGTAAAAAATGAACGGATAGTTTTTTGCCGTTTCATGCACGCCTTTGCTCACAAAGACTAAAAATGAATGTATTGACGGAAGGTGATTTTTTAGAAATATACTATTCAGGAAATAAGTATCAAATAGCCTGATTTCTGTTTCGATAGGGAAGGCGGTAATACCACTAATGACTAATCCTGTTATAAAGAATGTAATCATTATTCGAATTCGTTTTTCAAGTGCTTTTGTATTTGTTTTCATACTTTCAATATTTTCTGAAACAAAATTATATTAATTCAATAATATCTAAATTATTTTAACGCTTTTTAGCATTACAACTAGTTTATATCGAACTTCTTTTTGAGTGCTTCAATTTGTGTTAGCAACCTGTTTTTATCCGGAAATTTAGTTGCTTTAACAATTTCTTCCGTTTGGGTAATAAAGTATTTTCTATAATAAACGGTTTGTTCATCTAATGTTTTAGTATCAGCTTCTATGTTTTTAAAATCTTCTAAAATGGTTGTGGCGGCTTTATCTAATAATTTCAGTTCTACCAGTAATTTCACTTGCAGCAATGCAAGATAATAACTGATATGCGTAGTGTTGAAATAGAATATTTCTTCGTGTTTAACATACATATCTCTGGCAGTTTGTACTTGATTTTCTTCAACAAGTGAACTGATGTATTGCATTAACTGACTGGCATATTGCAGATACAATAATTCTATAGCTTCAGCATTTGTTTGAATAGCTTTATCGTAACTGTTTATTTTAAAATTACCTTGTTCCAGGAAAATCCGAACACTGTTGGTGTCTACCGTATTGTATCCACGATAGCCGTAGGTTTTTGCTGCTATATTTATTGGAAATTCATCCGGACGTGAATTATTTAAGATTTCAGCAGCCATACCTTTTTCGTTAGTGTATGGATAAAAAATATCCTGTATAGTAGATTCAACGGTGTTGCCGTAATAGACAGGTCTTTTATTCAGGTTGTTGGTGATGATAAACAATTCGGCCAAATCACTTAAGTACAAATAATCAGGCAGCTTTATGGTTTTAGGATCCAGCGTTTGAACAATACATTTATATCCGGGAAACATTGGAACCGATAAATCTATTTTGTCGCAATTTAAAGCTGATTCTAGTAGATTGAAATATAATTCGTGAAAATAAAAGCTGGAATCTCTTTCTGATTTATCTGTTAGGTAAATATAGTCTGCATTTGTACAGCAATAATAAGTTTCAAAATCATCTCGTAGTATAGTCGGATGTTTTTTCTTATTGTAATTTAAATAAGCAGGAAGTTGCAGTTGTCCGACATTTAAAATAGTGACATCTTTTCTGAAACCGAATTTTTCCTGTACATAAATTAACGGATAAGTATCCATATCACCTTGTGTGAAAAGAATGGCATCTTTCTTTAAAAACTGCAAGTAGTTTTTTGCATATGCAATTACATAATCATCGTACAATGAATCTACAATGAATGTTTTTGCAAGATCATCAAATCCGCTGTAACTCAAAAAGGTAAAGGTGTAGATGTATTCGCCGGAAAGCTTTGTTTGTATGTCGCCAACAAGCGTTTGAAATGACGGATTTTTTTCTTTTAATTGTTTGAAAACTTCAATTCCTTTTTTCGTATACCATGCAAATTTTTCAGCTCGTTCGAGGTCTGGTAATGCACATCTGTCTAATGGTTTTCGTCCGGTTTTTTCAATTTCAGAAGCAGTACCATAAACAGCCCACAGATAACCCATAGCATAATTAGAATAGGCTCTTGCCAGACTTTCTAATTCTTGTTCGGATAGTTCCTTTTTGTTTTCCAATTCTTTTATGATGTCAATATCCCAATTTATATAACCTGCATAAATACAACGATCATAATTGTAATTACTAAAGGAAGAAGCATACTTTGACCGTTCGTCTTCTATACTTACGGTGTATTTGTCACTTTCTTCCATCAAGTTAAAATTCAGAGGCAGATATTTCTGATTTTTGTTTGACCAGAATAATTGAAAATCCCTTTCTTTTTGTTCTTCTTCTAAATAATAATATTTATAAACGAACCAGCCATCTTTCTTTTTGGCAAAATTGATTCTATATTGTTCTTCATCACTTACAGGATATTGATAGGTCGTGATAAATTTTTCCGTTACTTCTTTATAATCAGGATTTTTAGAATATCCGAAGCCGCTTGAACAAAGCAGTAAAATTAAAATAGAAAGTTGTCTCATCGTTTTTGTTTGGTAGTTGGCTGATAAATCTAAATATTTTTTTATTAATACAAATACATATTTAGAATTCCATAGCACTTATCATTGGTTAATTAAAAGATAGAACGATGTATAATCCACTTTCTTTTGTTAATTTAACGTAAATTTAAGTATGCCAAAAAGTAAAGTGCTTCAGAAGATAGAGTCGCTCGACCCCAAAAAGGATGCATGGGAAATTGTGCAACTGACCGTTTTTTATGAGTTTCCCTGGGATTTTAACAGAGCATTGGAATTGGCGTTATATAAAACGTATGCGGTTCCTTCCATTTCCAAAATCTTGCATCAATCCAAAGAGTTTGAAAAACATACACAGAAACGATACGACGATACCGATTTAATTTTGAGTGAAATTATTGAGAACGGCATTAAAGAGGGAAGAGGCTTACAAGCTTTACAACAAATGAATTGGATACATTCTAATTATAAAATTTCCAATGAAGATTATCTGTATGTGCTATCCACCTTTATTTTTGACACAGCTAAATGGATTAATAAATATGGATATAGAAAGCTGACACATAATGAAGAACTTGCAGGTTTTTATGTTTGGAAAGATATAGGAGAAAAAATGAACATCAAAGATATTCCTGATTCTATCATAGAGTTCAGAAAATATTATGATGATTACGAAAAAGAACATTTTCAATTTGCGGAAACAAATGCTAAAGTCGCACGTTTTACAGAAGATTTGATGTTAGGTTGGTATATGCCTAAGTTTATGTTCAATGCTGCTCGTCCATTTCTACATGCAGTAATGGAACCTCATTTATTGAAAGCATTTAACCATAAAGAACCGAGTGCGGCTATGCGTGCACTGGCAACCAGCGCCTTGCGTGCCAGAAGTAAAGCGGCTAGTTTAATTCCGCGAACAACACCATACATTCGTACAAGAGACCACAAACACAAAGCATACCCAAACGGATATCAATTGGAAGAGTTAGGACCTGCTAAATTAATGAACTCACCAAAATGTCCTTTTCATAAAATGAAAGACACTTTAAAGAATGCAGTATAATTGCATTTTCAGCAGTATTCGTTTTTATAAACTACAGCATTTTATACAGTCTCTGAAAAAATAATTTATCTTAGTTGAATGAATGAAATTTTAGCCGAACCGCAACATACACATCAGAAAGTTCCTTTGCTCAGAAAGATTGCATTTGCCATGGGACAAACCGGTTGGAGTCTCGCAGTGTTCGGTTTCACGGAATTAATCTATCAGTTTTATTTGCCACCGGATAATGGCAAGCCAATGTTTAAAGCATTTGTGTATCAAGGTGCAGTATTTAAAGTATTTACAATAGTTGGTATTTTGTCAGCTGTCGGTTATATTATCAGTGCGTTTATGGAGCCGATTGTCGGTAGTTTGAGCGACAGAAGCACCTTTAAATTTGGGAAACGAAAAACATTTATGGCGGCGTCTGTGGTGCCGTTTGCGCTGGTTTCTGCTGCTGTTTTTTTTCCATTAAAAGATGGTATTCATTCATTGAATATAATTTGGTTGTCTGTTACCGTAATTGCTGCATTCATCATAAAATGTTTTTATACCACGCCATATAATGCGTTGATAAATGAAATTGCAAAAGAAGATAAAGAACGGCTACATATTGTGATGATGTTATCGATTGCTTATGCACTTGGAATTGGTGTTGGACAAACAATAAATATTTCCTTAAGTGTGTTTAGTGGCAGCATGTCCAATGAAGCTATTTTTCAGTTAAGCGTGCTGGTATATGCCGTGGTAGCAATGGTGTTGATGATGATGCCTATTTTGTTTGTCGAAGATAATTCAGGAAAACATATCAGTAAAAAGGAACTAAATTACGATCAAAAACATGCCGGTATTTTTGATAATATGCGCGAAGTCTGGAACGATAAAAATTTCAGAGTATTGGTAATTGTTGAACTGATTTACTGGTTTCCGCAAAAGATATTTGTGGTGGCAGTGCCTTATATTGTGGCTGCTTTGTTGCAGCTGGATAATGTGTATACAGCTATTATTTTGTATAGTGTTGGATTGGCTTCTTTAGTGATGTATCCGCTGATAGATAAACTGGTAGATAGATTCGGTAAGAAAAAAATTATGCAGTCTGCTTTATTGTGTTTGCTGATTAGTTTTAGTTTTACCGCAACTATTGGATTATATAAAATACCGACAATGGCATTCGTAGTGGTATATGTTTTAGTAAATACTTACCCAACAGCAGTATTGGGAATTTTACCAATGGCACTGGCAGGCGATAATGCAGAACATGATTTCAGGAAAACAGGCATTGCCAAGAATGCTTCCTATTTCGGATTAAAAACATTTATGATGAAAATTGGTGTGGCTATTACAAGCTTGATTTTTCCTTCTTTGCTGCTGTTAGGTAAAACACCGGATAATCCGTTAGGCGTGCGCATGGTTGCTGTGGCTTGCGTTGCCAGCAGTTTATTGGCGTTTATGGTGATGCGGAAGTATAAGGACGTTTAACACCATTTTGTCATTCCGTTCCGATTCTTCGGAAGAAGTGAGGAATCTTGCTTTATAATTCAGAAAATCTAAATTTATAGAACATTTCTCGTTGTACTCGAAATGATATTAAACGCCTTTTTTACTCATTCTAATAATCTCTTCAAACTCAGCTTTGGTAATGTCGCAAACGGAAAGCCTGCCTTGTTTTACCAGTTTGATTTCCGCTAATTTCGGATTGGCTTTTATGGCTGCCAGCGTAACGGGATTTTTAAGTTTTTCTTTTGGTGCTACGTCAACGCAAACCCAGGCAATTTCTTCTGTCGTCGGGTCCTGGTAAGCTTCTTTGACAATATTCATAATGCCAACTACTGCTTTGTCAGTATTACTGTGGTAAAATAAAGCAGTATCGCCTTTCTTCATTGCGCGCATATTATTTCGTGCCGTGTAGTTGCGCACACCGTCCCAATGTTCTTTTCCTTTTTTCACTAAGTCATCATACGAAAAAACATCGGGCTCGGATTTCATTAACCAGTATTGCATTGTTTAAGATTTAAGATATTGAAATTAAGAATTCAGATTTTATTAGAGGTACAATTTACACCTTTTTGTAAAATCTTAAATTTAAAATCTCAAATCATAATTTTGGTTATTCTCTATTTTCCAGTTTTTTCTTAAAAGAATCTCGCATAGCCTGAACATCCCATTTTCTATTTACCATTACTTCATTTCCAACAATTAACTTGAAGTAATAAACGTCATCCGTATACACGGAAGAATCATATTCAAAATTTAGTTTGTGTGTGCCTGCCGGTACTTTTTTCTGGTTAAATAATTCACGAACTAAAATGCCGTTTTTGTCAAACATGGCAATCTGAATATCCTGAGCCTGCGAAAAACTGTACTCGAAATTGCCTCCAACTTTTTCTTTTGGTGGTGCATAATAATTCGTTTTATAATCTTTCTTAGATGTTACGGCAAAGGTTTTACCGGTTAATGAAGCCATGAATTTTTTCAATTCATTTTCTTCTGTACTGTCCGACGAATAAATAGAATTGATATCGTCGTCATCCATCAAACTCCAAACCGCATATTGTGCTGCTGTTGACTGATATTTTTTCTCGCTGATGAATTGAGTCAATTTTTTAAGCTTTTCATTTTGAACTGGTTTAAAGGCATAAACCGTTTTTTCATTTCCGCTGGCATTGTCATGTTCTGTGCACATTCCTTTTACCTGAATCGTTTTTTTAGTCTTTGGTTGTAAAACAATTAACTCAGTAGCTGTTACCACAATATTTTGTTGGTTAGTATCTGAAGGTATAAACATATCTCCGTTTTCAATTAATATAGAAACTGCAGTGCCTCCGTTATTAGCTAATTCAAGCACCATTGGTTCTAAATAATGTGTGCTGTTTCCATTTCCGTGAATACTGGCTGATATCTGATTGGATTTTAAAGCATCATTCAATTTTACTGTATTTGCAGATACTTCTGAAAGCCCTAAAAAGCCTGAAAATAATATAGTAAGTATAAAAAGAGCTTGTTTCATATGTCGATTTTTAGATGCAAACGTTAAAAGTAAATGTGTATTGTGCAGATTTACAACTATTTTTTCATAAATTTAGTAAATCTAATTCAAGAAAAGATTTGTTAAACCATATTAAAGCTAGCCATGAAAAAAAATCTATGTATCGTACTGTTTTTTTTATTTCTCTTTAATACCACCTTCTCTCAACAAGCTTGTCAGCAAAGAACCTCAGGTCATATAAGGCTAATTGGTGACAGTTGGGCACATTTTCCGGCCATTTATCAGGCTTATGATTCAGCATTGGCAAAATATGGTTTTGCCGACTATTTTGCTGTTTCAAACGGAACTGCTTTGATAAGTATGACAGCAGAAACCTGGTGGCAACATCCGTTAGCTCGTTTCGCTCTCGAAGCTTCTCTAAGAACAGATGCAAGCCGGCCAATCGATATAGTTATGGTTTCCTTAGGTGGCAATGATGTTGCCTTTAAAATCCGAAAAGGAGATTCATTAAATGTGTTGGATAATAGTTTAAATGAAGCCAAATTATTAATGGACAGCATTTTTAATTTCATTCATGAAATATATCCAAATGCTCAGATTATCTGGCAAAGTTATGACTATACCAATTTTAATGATCCATGTTTGGATTTTCCTTGGGATCCTTATTGCGATTTATGGGCAGATAAAGGCAATCCATCTCCTTTTGAAATTAATCGTTTCATGGGTTACATTACCAATTTTATGGATTCTGTAGTAAGAGGTTACCAAAAACCATATATCCATTTCTACAATGCTTTAGGATGGATGCAATGGTGTTATGGACAAACAACACCATTAAGATTTCCGCCTTATGGAACGTATCCGCCACGCTCAGTTCCTATGCCAGGTGGTGATATTAATTATCCTTCTCCGCATCCGGCTATGGGTTTGTTAGGTATTGATACTTACCATTTAGGACCACAAGGATACACCTATCTTGCCGAATTTTACATGCGTAAATTTATCAGTGAATATCTGCGTCGGGATAGAGATACGACTATCTATTCTATGGGTCAGAATTTTGACGGATGGGCAGATG
>DAOORG010000118.1:5015-7594 GCA_035389165.1 Chitinophagales bacterium | reverse complement strand
TTTAACACACACTCTTGAGTAAGAGCCTAAAAATATTTTGTCTGCTGTTAACCATATATTTTGGTACAAAAGACGTATGCGCACAAGAGAATGAATTCGGCTTTTGGGCAGGTACTTCCGTTTTTCTCGGCGACCTGAATCCAACGGTTTCTTTTAAAAATGCAAGATGGGCAACCGGCGCATTTTACAGATATAATTTTAACAATAGAATGGCTGTTAGAGCACAAATGAATTACGGATTTTTGGATGCAGCAGACAGCAGAATTAAACGCTTTCCTTATTTGCAGGCACGCAATCTTAATTTTAAATCTCAACTGGTAGAACTGGCAGCTACCTTTGAAATTAATTTTTTTAAATACTCACTTATCAAATCTAGAGATACCAAACAATGGACACCGTATATTTTTATGGGTGGAAGTTTGTTTTATTATAATCCATACACCCAATTGGATGGTGTTAAATATAAACTGGAATCTGTTGGAACAGAAGGTCAGAAGACGGCAAACCGTCCAACCAAAAACCGCGGTTACGACCAATATGCATTTGCCATTCCTTATGGCATTGGTGTAAAAGTTGCCTTAAATAATAACTGGGCAATTAATGTAGAAGCAAGCAGCAGAATTACATTTACAGATTATATCGATGATGTAAGCGGTGTATATGCTGAGCCGGAAGATATCAATTATTTTGTGAATGGAGTTAATGTTGGACCTGCATTGGCCGACAGATCAACTGCAAACATTGGAATTCCCGGAAAACAAAGAGGCACCAGTAAAGATAAAGACAGATTTATGTTTGTCGGTATTGGATTAACATATACCATTAATACGATTAAATGTCCTAAAGTTTTATAATCTATCAAACGTTGAGTACAAACGAAATCATATCATTTAAAGAAAAAATCGACTCTACTCGGTTGCCTCAGCATATTGCTATCATTATGGACGGCAATGGACGTTGGGCAAAAGCTCAGGGAAAACACCGGATTTTCGGACATAAAAACGGCGTTAAAGCGGTGCGTGAAGTGACGGAAGGCTGTGCTGAAATTGGTGTTAAGCACCTTACTTTATATGCCTTTTCTACTGAAAACTGGAATCGTCCTAAAATGGAAGTTTCTGCTTTAATGGAATTATTGTTTCTGACGATTGGTAAAGAAATCAAAACGCTTCAGAAAAATAATATTCGCTTAAATGCAATAGGTCATTTACATAATTTACCGGAATCCAACAGAAAAGCCATAACAGAAGTTATGGAAGCAACAAAAAACAACACACGCATGACGCTCACCTTGGCGTTAAGTTATGGCTCGCGAGAAGAATTGAGTGAAGCAACCAGAAAAATTGCGGTAGATTACAAAGAAGGAAAAATTTCATTGGAAGAAATTAACCAGCAAAGTATTTCCAATCATTTATATACAAAGGATATGCCTGATCCGGAACTTATGATTCGCACCAGTGGCGAACATAGAATCAGTAATTTCCTATTGTGGCAGTTAGCCTACACAGAATTATATTTTACAGATAAATTCTGGCCGGAATTTACCAGAAATGACCTTTTTAAAGCTATATACGATTTCCAGCAACGCGAAAGAAGATTTGGAATGACCAGCGATCAAATAAACGAACAATTAACCATCACCAACTAATGACAAAAATGACTTTTAGTAAAAAAATAGTAACACTTCTGATATTTGGTTTTTTGTTTTTTGTGAAATCAATTAATGCACAGCAAATCGATACATCTATTGTCAATTACAAGAATCCTAAAAAATTCAAAGTAGCCGCAATAGAAATCAGTGGAACGCAGTTTCTGGATAAAAATATTATTCGTTCATTGACAGGTATCAAAGTAGGCGACCAGATATCCATTCCGGGCGATGAAATCACCAAGTGTATTAAAAGCTTGTGGAAACAAGGATTGTTCGGAAATGTAAAAATCTATGCAGACAAATTTGATGGCGAAAATATTTATCTGACTATTGATGTGGTGGAAAAACCAAGGTTAAATGAAATTACACTAAAAGGGTTGAAAAAAGGTGATGCAGATGATTTGAAAAAGAAATTAGACGCATTAAGAAGCAAACCGCTTACAGATGCCTTAAAAGTAAATATCAGAAATACCATTGCAGATCAGTTTGAAGATAAATCATACTTGAATCCGGTAATTGATATAGTAGAAAAGAAAGACGACGGCTTAGTAAACAGTGTTTCTTTAATCGTAAATGTAGATAAAGGAAATAAAGTAAAAATCAACAATATTGATTTCAATGGCAGAGTGAATGGTGAAATCGCCAAGATGAGAAAGGTGATGAAAGATACCCGTGAACGCTCAAAAATTGAATTGTTCGTTAAAGACAGCAGAAGCAAAAAACAAAAAGCAAAAGATGCTTTGTATACGTTGGCGAACCTAAACTCTAATTCTGTGAAAGATTTCTTTATGGAACGATTCAGAATTACATTTAAAGGTTCAAAATACAATGAGAGAAAATACGAAGACGATAAGCAGAAATTAATTAATTACTACAACAATAATGGTTTCAGAGATGCCAGAATTGTTTCTGACACCGTTGTAAAAGATCC
>DAOORG010000118.1:0-4915 GCA_035389165.1 Chitinophagales bacterium | reverse complement strand
ACAATAATGGTTTCAGAGATGCCAGAATTGTTTCTGACACCGTTGTAAAAGATCCTGACGGCAACGTAAGCATCACTATGAATATCGATGAAGGTAACAGGTATTATTTCAGAGATATTCAATTTAAAGGAAATTCTAAATTTCCTTCAGAAACGTTGGCACGTGTGCTGAATATCAAAAAAGGAGATGTATATAATGCAGAGCTATTGCAAAAACGCCTTTCACAAGATCAGGATGGCGGTGATATCAGTTCCTTATACTATGATGATGGTTATTTGTTTTTTAGCATTAATCCGGTAGAAGTTGCCGTGGAAAATGACTCCATCGATTTAGAAATCAGAATAAATGAAGGTCCGCAGGCAACCATTAAAAATGTAATAATTGAAGGAAATAACAAAACCAACGAACATGTAATCAGACGTGAGTTGAGAACATTTCCTGGTGATAAATTCAGCCGTTCCGATTTAATCCGTTCTCAAAGAGAAATTGCTAATCTCGGTTTCTTCGATCCACAGGAAACACGTGTAGAGCCTATTCCAAATCCGGTAGATGGAACGGTAGATATCAAATATACCGTAAAAGAAAAATCTGCTGACCAGGTAGAATTATCAGCAGGTTGGGGTGGAAGACAAGGTGGTTTGATTGGTACTTTAGGGTTGAAATTTAATAACTTTTCTTTGCGTAATATTTTTAATAAAAAAGCATGGTCTCCATTACCAACCGGCGACGGACAACAACTTACCGTTCGTGTGGAAAGTAATGGAAAACGTTACCAGAATTATAATTTTTCGTTTACAGAACCTTGGTTAGGTGGTAAAAAACCAAATGCATTCACCATTGCAGCATTCCGATCCAGAATTCAGGATGTAAACGACGGAACCGTATTGGGAAAACAAATCACCAACGGTCTTTCTGTATCGTTAGGTACTCGTTTGAAAAAACCGGATGACTTCTTTATCGTTCAGGCAGCGGCAAATTATTACGGTTATAAACTGGATAATTTCTCTAACCGTTATTTTGTAAATAATGAAGCACTCGATAGCGGAAAATTCAGCAATTTAAATTTTAAAATTGCCATTTCCAGAAACTCTATCAATCAGCCAGTTTTTCCAACAGGCGGCGCAAGAGTGGAGGCTTCTTTACAATTTACACCACCGTATTCTCTATTCAGAAAGGATAATAATTTTGAAGGAAAATCTATCGCAGAAAAATACAAACTGATAGAATATCATAAATGGAAAGTAACCATCGACTGGTATCAATCTTTAGGTAAATCTAAGTTAGTATTGCGTGGAGCAGCAAAATTTGGTTTCCTTGGAACCTACAACAAAAAAGTGGGCATCACTCCGTTTGAGCGATTCCAGGTAGGTGGAAATGGTATTCCGTCTAACGTTACTTTGTTTGGTACAGATGTAATTGCACACCGTGGTTTTGAAGGTGATTATTCTACGTCTGGTGGTGATCCGATTTATAATAAATTCCTATTGGAATTAAGATATCCGTTCTCTTTGAATCCGTCTGCCACCATTTATGGATTGGTATTCTTTGAAGCTGCTAACACATATGCAACCTTTAAAGACTATAATCCGTTTAAATTGAAAAAGAGTGTAGGTATTGGTGTTCGCGCCATTTTACCAATGTTTGGATTGATTGGTATTGACTATGGCATACGTTTTGATAGTGCTAATGGAAGTCCGATAAAAACAAGTAACGGATTTTTTGATTACATAGGTAAAAATGGAAATATTTCGTTTATCCTCGGATTTGAACCGGAATAATTTCTGAAGTTGACTAACAACAAAAAAATATAGTTATGAAAAAAGTTATTTTATCAGTAGTGTTTTTTGCAGCCATCGTGGTTTCTGCGCATGCACAGCGTTTCGCATATGTAGATACTAAATACATTCTTGAAAAATTATCTGATTACAAAGGAGCACAACAAAAACTGGATGACCAGGCAGCATTGTGGCAAAAAGAAATAGACCAGAAAAATGAAACATTGAAAAAAATGTATTCAAAATATCAGGCAGAAGAGTTTTTGCTGACTGCAGATTTAAAAAAACAACGCGAAGATGAAATTGTGAAGGCAGAAGATGAGTTGAAAGATATGCAGAAAAATCGATTTGGCTACAACGGAGATTTATTCAAGAAAAGACAGGAATTAATTCAGCCAATTCAGGATAAAGTATTCGATGCTGTTCAGAAAATAGCACAAATGCGTTCTTACGATTTTATTTTTGATAAAGCATCCGGAGGCGCAGCATTGTTGTATACAAATCCTCAATATGACGTGAGCGAAGAAGTGCTGAAAAAATTAGGCATGTAATTTGAATAATAGTTTTAAAAGAAAAAATAATACAAAACCAAACAAAAAATTAAATAAACAAAAATGAAAAAAATTAGTACCATTATTATCGTGATGATTGCAGTAATATCAAGCACGTATGCACAGAAGGCAAACAAATTCGGATATTTGAATTCATCTGAATTAATCGGTTTAATGCCGGAAACAGCAAAAGCAGACTCAGCAGTAGATAAATATGCCGCAGAACTCGATGCATTAGGTCAGCAAATGTATTTGGAATACCAAAAGAAAGCAACAGATGCGCAGGCAAAAGCGAAAACAATGACTGAAGAACAATTAGAAATTGTTGGAAAGGAATTAGCGGATCTGGAAAAACGTATCACAGATTTTCAACAATCTGCAGAGCAAAAAATCGGAGCAAAAAAAGATAAATTGTACGGTCCAATTTTGCAAAAAGCAAATGATGGTATCAAAGCTGTAGCAAAAGCAAATGGCTATACGTATATCTTTGATTCAGGCGCAGGTTCTATCTTGTTTGCTGAAGAATCGGATGATGTGTTACCATTGTTAAAAGCACACTTAAAATTGCCAGAGCCTAAACCGGCACCGGCTGCCACTACACCTAAATAATTTAGTATAAATTATAAGTAACTACGTGCCGCAATTGTTGCGGCACGTTTTTTTTGTTTTATGCCTAAGTTTTAAGACATTTGTTTTATGAATAACAACGCACATGCAGCAATTGGTTTATTTGATTCCGGTATCGGCGGATTAACCGTAGCAAATGCCATTCTGGAACAATTGCCCAATGAGTCGCTGATTTATTTTGGCGACACCGCACATTTGCCGTATGGTGATAAATCTGCTGACACGATTCGGTATTTTACGAAAACCATCGGTGCATTTTTGTTGTCTAAAGAATGTAAAATATTGGTCATCGCTTGTAACACAGCTTCGTCTGTGGCTTTTGATATGTTGGAAAATATGGCTGGTGACAAAGCATATGTATTTAATGTCATTGATGCTGTGGTAGAAGAGGTTATTCGTAAAAATTACAAAAAAGTAGGTGTGATTGGAACACTCGGCACCATTAATTCCAATGCCTACAAATCAAAAATTAACAACAAAGATGCAAGTGTTTCTGTACAACAACTTGCCACACCATTGTTGGCACCAATGATAGAATCGGGATTTGTCGACGGACAAATTTCACATCTGGTCATTGAAGAATATCTGAATGCACCGGAACTGCAGGATATCGAAACACTGATTTTGGCCTGCACGCATTATCCGTTAATTAAAAAAGAAATTGAAGCATTTTATGCTGCTAAAAATAAAAAAGTAGACGTGCTGGCAACCAATGAAATTGTAGCAGTGCAGATTAAAAAATTCATGATTGAACACGGATTGGTGAATTATGAAAAGAAAGGGAAAAGTGCCTTTTATGTTTCTGATTACACAGAGAGCTTTGCTAAAACTACTCAGTTGTTCTTCAAAGAATCAGTAGATTTAATTCATTTGCCTTTGTTTAAGTAATCCGGATTTGTGATTCTGAACGAAGTAAAGAATCTTTTGCAGATTGTAGCATATCTTATAAATATTTCTCCAACGCAATTTCTAATTGCTCCAAGGCCTTGGTTCGTGTCTCACGAACCAACGAAAAACCATCAATAGTTTTCAGCTTTTCTAACGCATTTTCTATATCTAAACTATCTTGTTTGCATTCAATCGCAAATCCTTTACTCGCTAAAGTAGCAGCCAAATATTCCTGTTCTGTTTGTCCTTCTGCAGGAATTAAAATGGCTTTCTTTCCCAGCACCGCCAAATCCATAATCGTTGAATAACCGGAACGGCATATAATTACCTGCGCTTTTTGTAATGCAGTATATAAATCATTGGTGTTTAAATAAGAAACAGTAGTAAGGTTTTTTTCTTCTTTTAAAGTGTGTTTTTCCGTTTTGCCTTGTACCAGTAAAATTTTCTCTTTTCTGTTTTTGAATTTTTTTATCAATTCACTTTCTAAAAATGTACGTTGCGGTTCAGGTCCGGAAAGCACTACCAGTATATCAAAATTCAAATTATCTATAAATGAAGCTGTCTTTTTAAAGTTTAAAAATCTGCTTTGAATACCAATATACGTATGTGGAATTTTAAATGAAATACCATGTGATAATTTACCGGAAAGATTTGAATCATTTTCTTCATCAGGAATCCACAGTGCGTCAAATTTATGAATTTGACGTAAATGCAAATTTAAAAAAACAGAATTCATAAACTGAAAATTGTTGGGTGCCTGTAAGGCAATCTGGTGGCAGATGAAAATACTTTTTACCTGCTCATTTCTAACACCATATCGGTTGTCAGAAATGATCAGATCTATTTTTTCTTTTTGTGCAATTGCTGCAATTACTTTATTTTCTGCTTTTATGGTTTTTAATATTTTCGGAGTTTGCAACAGCGCATAAAAGGATGCATTTTTCCCTACGGCATATGAAATATTATAGCCGGGCAGTTCGAAAAATGTTAGAGTCGGATATTGCTCTTTCAATAAGAAGAAAGAATCGCCATTGCCTGCAATAATTATACGATAATTTTTTTGTAGCAATAAAT
>DAOORG010000117.1:4176-7631 GCA_035389165.1 Chitinophagales bacterium | reverse complement strand
TTGCCGTTAAACCAGCTCGGTTTGCCATATAACACGTATGTTTCTTTGGTATTCAGACTCTTCACTAACCATTTCACGCCCTGAAACCAAACCAATTCTATTTCTCCGTCACTATCGTAAAAAACAGCAGTCAGACGTCTTGCACGTCCTTCGCCGAGTTCGCGAATGTCTTTTAGTTTTCCTTTTAGTTGTATAAATGTTTGTGTGTTGTCGATATGCTGTGTGGAATAAAACTGTGTGCGGTCGATATAACGATACGGATACAATTTCAGTAAATCACCAAAGGTGAAAATCTCCAATTCTTTTTTCAAAATGTCTGCACGCTCCGGACCAACGCCTTTCAGATACTCGATAGGAGTAGAAAGAAATGATTTTGTTGCGGTAGATTGCATTAAGGCAAAGATAAAAAATAAAATCTCAAACAAATTTGCTTAAAACGATATGAATAATTAACTTTATTGATAGAATGCAACTCCAAGATGCAAAATATGAATTGCTAAGTGAGCAACAACAACAAGAAGTACAAAACTTCATCAATGATTTATTGCGAAAAAAAACAACAGGTAATGATTTTAATGCGTCTAAATACAAAAAGAAAGTATTGAAAGTATCTACCTGGTCTGAAAAAGAGGTTTCCGTTTTTGAAAGAAATAATAAACTATTTAAAAAATGGACACCAACCACTTGGTAATTGACACTTCTGTTATTATCGAATTTCTTCGTTCTAAAGATAAAAAGAATACAACATTGTATTTAATTCCTAACAGTAAGATTATTTATATCACAGCGGTTAGTCTTTATGAATTATACGTTGGTGCGACAGATAAAACGAAATGGAAAGATGTAAAATTGCTAACAGATGATTTGTTGCAATTGCCATTTGATAAAAATGTAAGCATTGAGGCTGCGAAAATTTATCATCAATTAAGAACAGATAATAAGATGATTGAATTTAGAGATATTTTTATTGCAGCAACTTGCAAGGTGAATAAGTTGCCTTTGTTGACACTCAATAAAAAGCACTTTAATAGAATCAAATCATTGGAAATTCTTTAAAATTGATAGCTAGGAAAAACTATATTTTTGAATAGCTAATTTTAATTCTTATTTTTATAGAATGGGAAAAAGAATCAACGCCTTTACCGATGATGCACTCGGTACAATGGATGCAACTGAATTAGCAGCTGCAATTTCAACAAAAAAAATATCCGTAAAAGAAGTAACCGAAGCAGCCATTGCCCGTGCGGAAAAAGTAAATCCAACCTTAGGTGCCATCGCTATAAAAATGTATGATGATGCACGAAATAACGATAAACTAAATCAAGATGGACCATTTTATGGTGTTCCTACTTTCGTAAAAGATAATGATTTTATTAAAGGATATCCGGTGCAGAAAGGTACCGGTGCATTTGTTTCCAAAGTTGCGAAGAAAAACAGTAAATATGTCAACCAGTTTTTTTCTTCCGGTGTGAACTGTATCGGCAAAACGACCATGCCTGAGTTTGGATTTATTTGCAGTACAGAAAATGAAAAATGGCATGTCACCAGAAATCCATGGAATACAGATTATACAACGGGTGGCTCATCCTCCGGTTCTGCTGCCATGGTGGCCAGTGGTGTGGTTCCGATTGCCACAGCTAATGATGGCGCCGGTTCTACTCGTATTCCTGCATCTTGCTGTGGTTTGGTAGGATTGAAGCCAACACGCAAACGGTTGTTTTATATGGAAGGCACGGAAACCTTGCCGGTGAATATTGTCTATCAGGGTGTGCTTACACGCAGTGTACGCGACACTGCTGCGTTTTATGCTGCTGCGGAAAAATTTCATTACAATAGCAGATTGCCAAGAATAGGACATGTACAAAATCCATTGAACAGAAAATTAAAGATTGCCTTCTTTGAAAATTTACCGGAAGGCAAACAAGGCCACATGGATGAAGATACTTTTCGCGTGCAACTGGAAACGGCGAAATTATTAGAATCCTTAGGACATTCAGTTGAGATGATAAAAGTACCTTTGGATATAGAGTCACTCACCTTGCATTACCTGACTTACTACGGTTTTTTATCTTATATGTCTATCAATTTCGGAAGACTGACACATGGTGCAGCTGTAGATAAATCTGTGTTGGAACCATTTACATTAGGCTTGGCAGAAACATTTGCCAAACGAAAAACAAAATTATTAAGCAGCATAAGCACGTTGGTGCGTTCTGCAAAAGCAACGGAAGATAAATTAGAGAAAGATTATGATATCATCATGACGGCAGTAACGACTAAACGCACACCGGAAATTGGTTATTTCTCACCTTTATTAGATTATAAAGAAATCGCCTGGCGTGGTGCTGATTTTGCATCCTTTCTGCCTTTGTTCAATATATCAGGTTCGCCTGCTATATCTTTGCCATTAGGAACAGCATCCAACGATATGCCTGTAGGTGTGCAGTTTGTTGCACCTTTCGGACAAGATGCATTACTACTTGAGTTGGCTTTGCAATTAGAAACGGCACAACCGTGGAAGTTTATTTACGATAAGTAGAGAATAAATATCTTACTAAAATTCCTTATAGCTATTCTGTTGTTTCGATTTTTTAAAACCAACAACAGTCATAGGAATGCCTGTAATTAAACATGCGGTACTTGGTGTGTATCCCATAATCCCAACTAAAGCGGCAGCAAAATTACCGATGTGATGATTGGAATAATTATCTGATACGCCATAAATAATTACGAAAGGTGTAGTGGTTAAAATACCAGCGCCACCTAAACTGGTAAATATTAATCCGGTAATTTTTAGCCGTTTTGCACGTTTTAAAATAGCGTCAATATCAGTTTTATCTTTTTTTAAATAGGTTTCAGAAATGGTAAGATTGACTTTTGATGCCATAATTTTTTTATTGCTGGCTGAAAAATCAAATACATTACTTTGCTGCGCTTTTATAGATATACTAAAAAATAACAATATGATAGATGCAATATATTTATTCATAATGCAAATATAAAAAATAATTACTAAAATTATTGTCTTATTTCCACTGCAATGTTTCTATGATATGCTGAACGTCTTCTCTGAAATATTTAACTGCCGGTGCAATAGAATCGGCATTTGGTGAAGCAAAGAAATACAGTGAGCCACGAAGAAAATGTTGTGAACTGTCTGTAACATAAAATTGTACGGCGCTGGCAGCATTGCCACCTACATCATAGACAATTCCGCTTACATTCTTGTTTTTTCCGCTTACCGGAATTTCGTCTATGTAGTCAGCTTTTACAGTATGTTTGAAGGTGAGTTTGTAACTGTCTTTTATTAATTTATCCAGTGGATTGGATGAGCTGATGGCTGTGTAGCTTAAATAAATTTTGGCTTTGTATTCCGGAAAAATAATATTGAACCAGCACGGATGCTCGTGTAATTCTGTTGTATTGGAAGAGTCTTTTTGAATTTTTCCGTAATC
>DAOORG010000117.1:0-4076 GCA_035389165.1 Chitinophagales bacterium | reverse complement strand
ACTTTGCAAACATCATTCAACGCTGTTCTTCCTTCAAAAATATAATTGTTGTTATCTAGTTTCTTAAAATCAATTTCGCTGGCATCGTCAAACTCATCTTTGATGTCGCCAATCACTTCTTCCAGCACATCTTCCAGTGTTACAATGCCTGAGCTGCCGCCGTATTCATCCACCACAATGGCCATATGTACGCGTTTCGTCTGAAAGTCTTCCAGCAAGTCATCTATTTTTTTATTTTCCGGAACAAAAAGAGCCGGTTTTATAATATCAATCCATTTAAAACTATCATCTGCATCAATATAATTCAACAAATCTTTTACGTACAAAACACCGATAATTTTATCAATATCATCTTTGTAAACCGGAATTCGCGAATAACCGGATTCTCTTACAATGGCTAATAATTCTGTAAACGTAGCATCATGGTCAACACCAACAACTTCCATTCTGGAATGCATAATTTGAGAAACGGTAATGTTTCCGAACTTCACGATGCCTTTCAGAATTTTCGTATCATTCTTTTCAGAGTCCGTTTTATCTAATGAATTCGTGATGTCAATCGCCTCATCGATATCTTTTGCCGAAACACTATTATTGATGCCTTCCAATCGTTTTTCGAAAAAATTAGAAGTGGCAATTAATGTTTTTACGAAAGGTGCAAAAATGGTATCAAAAATTCGCAACACATGAATGGTATATCTGGATACTTTGTAATACTGTTGCGTGGCGTAAAGTTTTGGAATCACTTCTGCAAACAATACTATTATAAATGTCTCAAATGATATTTTAATGATAAATAAAAGCGTGCTGTGTGTTTCTGCAAATTCGTGTTTTAAAACAGTCTCCAGCATGTTCTCAAACACCAGAACTATGGCAAGCGTAAATAAGGTTGTGGTTAATACAAAGGTGGCCAGGAATCGCCTTGGCTTTTTGATGAAATCCAGAATTATGGCATCTGTGCTGTCGGTACTTTTTTCCAGTTCCTGAATTTCCTGATGCTTAAACAAAAAGATGGCAACTTCAACGGCGCACATCATGGCGGTGAAAATCAATAAAATCAGAATAAAAATGACTTCATAGATAATTGCAGCATCGAACGGATTAAAAATTTCGCTCCACGGAATTAAAAGAAGGAAACTAAACAAATAAGGTATGGGTATGCCGTCGTCCAAGGTTATAAAATTACTGTTGTATTAAAATGGCAAATCATCATCAAAATTTGGTTCAGTTACGGTTTCTGACGATGTTGTCGTTTCGGAACCGGTTTTATTTTCATTATTTGCAGCCTGTGAAGTACCGCTTGATTCTCTTTTATCTAATAATTGGAAATTCTCCACTACAATTTCTGTCGTATAGCGTTTGTGATTTTCTTTGTCTTCCCACGAACGCGTTCTCAGTTTTCCTTCCACAAATATAGTACTTCCTTTCTTAAGAATACGCTCTGCTCTTTCGGCAACACCACGCCACATCACAATATTGTGCCATTCAGTCTGTTCTGTATAAGATCCATCCTGATTTTTATAAGATTCATTCGTAGCCAACGGAAAATTACAAACCGTTGTTGTGGCATTTATCTTTCTCACTTCAGGATCTTTTCCTAATCTGCCTATTAAAATTACTTTGTTGACACTCATAGAGATACATTTAGATTACAAAATTTTAAATTTTGATGTTTGTCAAATAAATTCGCTTATCTAAGTTAAAAAATTTAATCTATCTTCCAAATAGGTGCGTATAATTTTTGGAAAGGCAAAGTTCAAAATATTCTTTTTTTCAATTTTGAGATAGGATTTTTCCAGTTTTGGCAATTTTGACAGTCTTATTTCATAGAAATGACCATTAATATATTGGTGAGAAAGGGTTTGTTTGTAGGATAGACAATGGTCAAAGGACGATAGTCTATAGTTTATTTTTTGCAAGAACTTACTATCAAACATTGACCATTGACCAACAACTTCTTCTACAGGAAACTCAAATAAACCTTTCCAGATGTCATTTTCGGTGCGTTGATTGATATAGATATTTTTGGAATCGAATAAGACAAAATAATGAAAATGCCGTTCAGACTTAATGAGTTTTTTAGCTTTTACGGGTAATATATTTATCTTATTTAATTCCAGCGCTTTGCATTCAGAACTAAACGGACATTGCTCACACAACGGATTTTGCGGTTTGCACACCAGTGCTCCAAAGTCCATAATTGCCTGATTGTGTATAGAAGGCTTCTTTTTGTCTAATAATTGTTGAGCCAATTGCGCAAATTGTTTTTTGCCTTCGGTACTGTCAATTGGTGTTTCTATGCCAAAAACTCTGGATAGAACCCGAAAGACATTGCCATCTACAACAGCATGTGGCAAATTATAGGCAAAGGATGCGATAGCGGCTGCCGTATAGTTGCCAATGCCTTTGAGTGCTACTATTTCAGCATAAGTTTCCGGAAACTTTCCTTGATGTATTTCCAGTATTTGCTGTGCGGCAACATGCAAATTCCTGGCTCTGGAATAGTAACCTAGTCCTTCCCAAAGTTTTAATACATCATCTAAAGGTGCGTTTGCCAGCTTTTTTACGGTTGGATATTTTTTTATAAAAGCCAGATAATAAGGTGTTCCTTGTTCCACACGGGTTTGCTGCAAAATAATTTCTGATAACCAAATTTTATAAGCATCATTGGTTTGTTTCCACGGCAAATTTCTGCTGGTTGGATTGTACCATTCTAAGAGTTTTTTGGAGAAGGATTTCATTTATTTTGCAAAATAACTATTTTCAGGCAAATCAATTAATTTGCCGCTATATTAAAAAAATCCTAATTTCGTGTATATTAGTAAGTTAGTTAGAAAAAAAGTTGCATTTTTGTAGTCCATTTAAATAATAACCATGAGAAAAGCAGACATCATCACCACTATTTCAGAAAAAACAGGCGTTCCTAAAGTTGACGTATTAGTAGCCATGGAGGCTTTCTTCAAAGAAGTTAAAGATACTTTGGCTGACGGTGAGAATCTGTATGTGCGCGGTTTTGGTAGTTTTATAGTTAAAACACGCAAAGCGAAAATTGGACGTAATATCAAGAAGAATATCGCAATAGAAATTCCTGAACACCAGATTCCGGCGTTCAAACCATCTAAAGTTTTTGTTGAACAAATCAAAGATTCTAGCGCAAAACGCTTGATTGGTAAAGAATAGACTACAAACGTGCAAAAAGGACAGATAGCATTAGGTGTAGTTACAATAATTTTAGCATTAGCACTTTATTTTGGCGGTAAAACTGTTGTTAAAAAAGAACAAACAGCAACAGTTAGCACTGGTTCGTTTTCTTTTGAGCAATATGAAGAGCAACAAACTGCAAAATTATTGCCTGCAGAAAAATCACAGTTAGCTGCTATTACCGAAGCTTTGAAAGCAGTAAAACCTGCAGATACCGCTACCTTTAAAAAGCTATACCTGCAAACTTCCGATTTCTGGAAAAATCTGAATAATCCGGCTTTGGGTGCTTATTATTTCTATCAATTTGCCAAAGTTGAAGGAACTAAAGTAGCTATGGAAAATGCCGGTGATGTGCTTGTAAGTGCATATAAATCAACGGAAGACTCTGTTATTTTAAATAATTTAATTACCTTTGCGCTCCGTTCTTACGAAGATGCCGTTCTAAAAGATGGCAATGACGTTGATTTGAAGATAAAACTGGCAGATGCATACGTGCAAGGTTCGCAGGAACCGATGAAAGGAATTGGAATTCTACGTCAGCTGTCAGATAGTCTTCCGGATAATGTTCCGGTGCTGTTAGCGTTGGGAAGATTGTCCATTCAATCAGGTCAGTATGATAAAGCGAAAGAACGGTTGCAGAAAATTCTGCAGTTAGAACCGCAAAATACAGAAGCTTTGTATTTTCTGGCAATAACGGAAGCACAACTTGGACATGATGATGAAGCAATTCGCTTGTTTGAAATGTGCAAATTATTGGTGAATAATATAGAATTTAATAAAGAAATAGACGAAATCGTCAAAAATTTAAAAAGTAAAAAAGTTTAATTATGCCTTGCGGAAAAAAAAGAAAGCGTCATAAAATTGCGACGCACAAA
>DAOORG010000116.1:0-7737 GCA_035389165.1 Chitinophagales bacterium | reverse complement strand
TGTATTAAAAAACCCTAAAAGAGGTGCGGCAAGTGCAAGAAATTATGGCGCAACTCATGCTAAATATTCCATTTTATTTTTCATTGATGATGATATGTGGATTACAGAAAAAAGTCTGATTGCCATCAGACAATTTTCGGAAAATGGTTTCCTGAATGCAAATTGTGTATTGCTAAACTGGAGATATCCGGATGAATTGATACAAAAGATGTCTCAAAATAAAATAGGAAGGTATTTATTAAAGTCTGATTACCACAAACTGGAAGGCAGACTACACCAGAAAATAGATGACCATGTCTCTCTTCTAAAAATAAATTCTGTGGGCAGCGGGTCATTTGTAATTAATAAGTTACTCTTTGATTCTATCGGTCAATACAATGAATCCTTTGTCTTTCAGGGAGAAGACATAGAATTATCTGAGAAGTTGCTTAAAAATAAAACGGGTATTTATTTATACACGCAACTCACCTGTTTTCACAATCAGAAAGACAGGCTGGATATTAATGAATTTACAGACAGAGATTACAGAGGTTATCTTTCTCAATTTAAGAACAACAGTTTAAGTCCTAAGCCAGCTATTCTGAAACAGCTATTCTTTACATTGCTGCTGCCATTCAATAATATTATTCGTTATCTGTTCAATCAAATACCGAATAACACAGCATTTGACCGTATAACCTTCAGAATTATTGGAATCTTATCTTCGATTGCTTATTTTAAGGCGCTTTATCATGCAAGAAAATAGAAAAATTAAAATTTCCTATGTTTTGTTTGAGCTTAATAAAGCCCTGGCATTTGAATGGATTGCCGATAACATCGATAAAGAAAAATTTGAAGTTTCCTTTATTTCCATTCATGTAGCAGAACATTCTTATTTTGAATTATTTTGTAAACAAAGAAATATTGAATTTCACAGAGTAGTGTATGACACGAAAAAAAACCTGTTGTCTGCTATTTTACATACCTACAAACTTTTAAAAAGGATAAAACCGGATATTGTGCATACGCATATATTTGAAGGCTCACTGATCGGACTTACAGCAGCATTTCTGGCTGGTATAAAAAACAGAATCCAAACCCGTCACCATTCTTCGTTTCATCACATACATGCTCCCGGCGGCGTTAAGTTTGACAAATATTGCAACAGAATTTCGACAACTATCATTGCTCCGAGCGAAAATGTAAAAGAAATTTTACTGTCAAAAGAACAAGTACCGGAATCTAAAATCAGTTTAATTCACCATGGTTTTGATTTGAGTCATTTTATGAACATATCAGATGACCGGTTAACGGTTGTCAAAAACAAATACAATCCAAAAGACAGACATCCGGTTATTGGCGTTGTATCCAGATATACAGCATTAAAGGGTATTCCATATATTTTAAATGCATTTGAATTGCTTTTAAAAGAATATCCGACTGCTTATTTAATTCTGGCGAATGCCAAAGGAGAAGATAAGGCTTCCATTCAGGCATCTTTATCATCCATACCTGTTGATGCATACAAAGAAATAGAATTTGAACAGGATAATGGCGCTCTTTTTAAGCTATTTGACATTTTTGTGCATGTGCCAATATCGAAAGACAGTGAAGCTTTCGGACAAACGTATATTGAAGCATTATCAGTTGGTGTTCCGTGTATATTTACGCTTTCAGGTGTTGCTAATGAATTTATAGCTGATCGGAGAAATGCTCTTGTGGTTGATTATAAGAATGCAGGGCAGATAAACGAATCCATGAAATACCTGCTCATAAATAAAGAATTCAGCACTATGTTAACAGAAAATGGAAGGAATGATGTAGAAAAATATTTTTCATTACCTTTGATGATTGCTAAATTAGAACAATTGTATTCCAGACAAGGATGAGTAAGCCTATTTTTTTCTCGATAATAATTCCTACTTATAACAGGGCTCATATGATTCTGCAGACACTGGAGACAGCATTTGCACAAACATATCCATATTTTGAAGTGATATTTGTAGACGATGGAAGTACGGACAACACTGAAAATATTATAAAGAGTATTAATCATAAAAATTTTGTTTATTTAAAAAAACCCAACGAAGAGCGTGCAGTGGCCAGAAATACAGGATTTAATATTGCCAAAGGAGAATATCTGACACTTTTGGATTCAGACGATTTTCTATATCCCAATCATTTGGAAGAAGCTGTTAAATACATAGAAGCAAATAGTAATCCTGAAATCATCCGTTTTAATTATGATGTAGTAGATTCAGAACGGAATGTTTTACAGGTGGCAAAGATTCCTGATGAAATAAATGAAAAAATAACACTGGGAAATTTTATTGGATGCAGCGGAATTATTTTAAGGAAAGATATTGCGGCGCAATACACCTTTAATGCAGACAGAGCCCTTTCCGGCTCCGAAGATTATGAATTATGGCTCAGGCTGGCTGCCAGATTTGAAATCCACACACCGGATAAAGTTACTTGCTCATTACATTCACACAAGGAACGAAGTGTCATTTACAATATTCAGGAAGGTGCGTTAATTGAAAGAATTGAGTTGTTGATAAAATATGCTTTTGAAGACATTGCCGTAAAAGAAAAATACAAAAAGAAAAAGAGCAGCTTCATTTCTTTTTGTTTAATCTATGCATCTCTGCATCTGGCGATTGCCGGATTCAAGAAAGCGGCTTTGAAATATCTGCTTAAAGCAATGGTCTTAAATCCTATGGTGATAACAGATAAACGTTTTTACGGAATCATAAAAACCTTATTGCGATAATCCATTAAATATATAGTTCGAGTTGAAAATAAAGGTTACATATATTCTCTTTCAAATTGAAAAAGCACTCGGTTTTGAGTGGGCTTTAGAACATTTGGACAAAACCAAAATCGAATTATCTGTCATCTCTATCAATGTTTCAAAGGATTCTGTGTTTGAACTTTTTTGTAAAAAAATGAATATTGCCTATTACAGGATAGAATATGCTTCAAAATGGAGTATCCCTTTGGCAACGTTCAATACTTATAAAATCCTGAAAACCATTCAACCTGATGCGGTACATTGTCATATTTTTGAATCTAATTTAATAGGATTAACGGCAGCAATTTTAGCCGGAGTAAAAAAAAGAATCTATACCAGACATCACTCTACCTTTCACCACACCACGCAACCAAGCGGCAAAAAATATGATTTGCTAATCAATAAAATGGCAACACATATTATTTCTATTAGTGAAAATGTCAATAATGTATTAACGGAGAAAGAAGGCGTTCCCAAAGAAAAAATTCACCTGATTCATCATGGATTTGATTTAAGTTTTTTTAATAACATATCAGCAGAGCGACAGGAAAAGGTAAAACGCAAATACAACCCCGAAGGCAGACATCCGGTAATCGGGGTGATTTCCAGATATACAGAATGGAAAGGTATTAAATATACGATTCTAGCTTTTTTACGGTTGCTTGAAAAGTATCCGAATGCACTTCTAATTCTTGCAAATGCCAAAGGAAAAGATAAAGAGATAATAGAATTAATAAAAAAACTGCCTGAGAAAAATTATATAGAAATTGTTTTTGAAGAAGATAATGCGGCTATGTATAAATTATTCGATGTTTTTGTACATGTTCCTGTCGATTCGGAAATTGAAGCATTCGGTCAGATTTATATCGAAGCACTCGCTGTTGGCATTCCAAGCGTTTTTACACTATCCGGCGTTGCCCGGGAATTTATAGTAAACAAAGAGAACGCATTAGTTGTTGATTTCAGATCAGCAGAACAAATTTTTGATGCAGTATGCAGTATTTTACAAGATGGAGACCTAAGAGAGAAAATCATACAAAACGGAAAAAGAGCAATTGAAAAAAATTTTTCTCTGCCAATGTTTATTGAAAAACTGGAAAAAATTTATTTATCTTAAATAGTATACAGGTTGAATAACGGAATCATTAAATATCCATCAGTATCTGTTGTCATTCCGTGTTTCAATGGAGAAAAATATATTGCAAAAACAATAAATTCCGTTCTGCACCAACACTATCCTGAAATTGAGATTATAATTGTAAACGACGGATCGAAAGATTCAACGTATGAAATACTAAAAAGCTACGAAAACACAACCATAAGAATTATAAACAAGCCTAATACCGGAGTTTCTGATTCGAGAAACATTGGAATGGGATACGCAGGTGGAGCTTATATTTTATTTTTAGATG
This sequence comes from Chitinophagales bacterium, assembly GCA_035389165.1. Taxonomy (GTDB): domain Bacteria; phylum Bacteroidota; class Bacteroidia; order Chitinophagales; family JADIYW01; genus JADJSS01. The sequence goes on along the minus strand of DAOORG010000116.1, from coordinate 3,552 downwards.
CCGACGACATTTTAGAGCCTGATTTTATAAGCAAAAGGGTGGAGCTTCTTGAAAAGGATACTAGCTTAAGTTATTGCACCGGTGAAATCGTTTGGATAAACGAATTGGATAATCCAATTGAAATGCCGAAAAAGCAATATGGTATTTATGAGAATATTACGAGAAATGTCGCCTCATTCAACCCTTTGTTTTCAACTTGCCCGTCTGCCTATTTATTCAGAATGGAAGTGGTAAAGCGTAAAAAGTTACAGTTTAATATTCGCTTAAGCAGTCCGGCAGACCGTTATTTTCTGCTGGAACTTGGAAATGAGAAAGGTGCGCTTGTTAAGGATGGCGGTAAGTTAATGTATCGAATTAATACCTACAGTATGTCTCATCATTTCTCTGAGAAATTAATCTTTGATCAGGAAAACTATTTTTTTTCGGTCATCAAAAACAATTTAGTTTCAGGTAATGAGAAAGTAATTTTTATAAAAAAAATGTGCTATCAGTTATTTGCATCGTTTTACAGACTAAAAATGTATTCTCCAAGTTTTGTATATTTATCCAGATATCTAAAATCATTCTTCCTCTAATATGTGTGGTATAATCGGATATATAAATAAAGCGGAGAAGCTTTCAAAGACGGATTTAGACATTCCGATGAATACGATTAAGCACAGAGGGCCGGATGCTCAGGATACTTATTTAAACGAAGAAAATTCTTTAATTCTGGGTCACCTCAGGCTAAGTATTATCGATTTAAGTACCAGTGCGAATCAGCCTTTTTTTTCAAGTGACAACAGATATGTAATTATTTTTAACGGTGAAATTTACAACTTTAAAGAAATTAAAAATGATTGTAAAATTGAGACAAAAACCAATGGTGATACTGAAATAATAATTGAAGCATTTGCACAACATGGCACGAATAGTTTTACCTGGCTAAACGGCATGTTTGCGTTTGCCATTTATGATATACAAGAACAGAAAATCACTTTATGCAGAGATCGTTTTGGAATAAAACCTCTTTTTTATTATTATGACGGTCAAAGATTCGCATTTGCGTCTGAAATAAAAGCACTAAAAAAAATAAAAGGCTTAGATCTTAAAAAGAACAAAGACACATTTCCTTCATTTCTTCATTTAGGTTATATTCCATATCCATATACGGTATATCAGCATATTTATAAATTTCCGCAAGGTGCTTATCTTGAAATTGACTTAAAACACACTCTTTCAGCCACTTTAGAATTTAACTACTTCTGGAAATTAAAAGACCAACTATCCAGACATACTTTTTCTGAAGAACAGGCGGTTAAAAGTGATCTGAAAAATTTACTGGAAAGTGCCGTAGATAAACAATTAATCAGCGATGTCCCAATCGGTACATTCCTGAGCGGCGGAATAGACTCCAGTCTTATTACCGTAATTGCCAGCAAACTTAAGGACACAAAAATTAAAACGTTCAGTGTTGGATACGAATCAAATAAATACAATGAATCTCATTTTGCGGAAACAGTAGCCAAAGCAATAGGAACCGATCATTACACCATGATATTAAAAGAAGATGATATTTTGAATATTATAGAAAACATCATCTCTTCTTATGATGAACCCTATGCTGATTCATCTGCCTATCCAACCATGCTCGTTTCTAAACTGGCAAAAAAAGAAGTAACGGTTACATTATCAGGCGACGGAGCAGATGAATTATTTATGGGTTACGGTATGTACAACTGGGCAGCTCGTTTAAACAATCCTTTTATCAAAGTAGCAAGTCCTTTTTTTTACCCGCTTACGCAGGTCGGTAATAATAAGTTTAAAAGAGCCGGAATGTTGTTAAATTATCCTGTTAAAGCGGATAACATTAAGACCCATATTTTCTCTCAGGAACAATATTATTTCAGTGAAAAAGAGCTGGATGATTTGCTTGTACGAAAGTCAAATTATAACGTTTTTAATAACGAAACTATCGATTGTGACAGAGACTTAAGCAGCAGAGAAAAACAATCCTTCTGGGATATCTCCAATTATCTTATAGATGATTTGCTGGTAAAAGTTGACAGAGCGAGTATGTTATATTCATTAGAATCCAGAGTGCCTTTTCTGGATAACCATCTGGTGAATTACGCATTAAATATCGACGAATCATTAAAACACAATAGCAGCATCAATAAATATATTTTAAAAGAAGTATTATATAGTTATCTGCCAAAAAAACTTTTTGAACGTCCGAAATGGGGGTTTGCCGTTCCTATTTCCAAGTGGCTAAAATCAAATTTGTACTTTTTAATTGAAAAATATTTGTCAAAAGAAACAATAGAGAAACATAATATCGTTCATTACTGGTATACTGACAATATTATTAAACGGTTTATGAACGGTGAAGAATATTTATATGTCAGAATATGGGTTTTGCTGATTCTGCATTGGTGGCTTGAAGAGAATGAATAATGGCAACACAGGTTTTATATATTTCTTATGACGGCATGACGGATTCACTTGGTCAGTCACAGGTAATTCCTTATTTAAAAGGCTTATCAAAAAAAGGATATCAGTTTACAATTATCAGCTGTGAAAAGAAAGAAAACTTTGAGCAAAATAAAGAAAAAATAAAGTCAGTTTTAGCAGCGGATAATATAGAATGGCACCCAATATCCTACACGAAACAACCACCGGTTTTATCTACCATATACGATGTTTTCAGAATTAAAGAATTAGCCTTTTCGCTGCATCAAAAAAATAATTTTTCGATTGTTCATTGCAGAAGTTATATCTCTTCCATAATAGGATTACAGTTAAAGAAAAAATTTGGCGTAAAATTCATTTTTGATATGCGCGGTTTGTGGGCAGATGAACGTGTCGACGGAAAATTATGGAATTTAAAAAACCCGGTTTTTAATTCGGTATATCGGTTTTTTAAAAAGAAAGAACTTGATTTTTTACAAAATGCCGATTATACCATCAGTCTTACTTTTAATGCAGCTGATGAAATCCTTTCCTGGAAACAATTTAAAACAATACCGCCAAAAACAATGGTGATTCCGTGCTGTGCAGATTTGGAGCTCTTTAATAAATCGAATTTAGATATAAAGCAACTGCAAACGCTGCAACACGAACTGAAAATAGAAAAAGAAGATTTCATTTTATTATATTTGGGTTCTATAGGAACATGGTATATGCTGGATGAAATGATGGAATTTTTTAGCATTCTGAAACAAAAAAAACCGAAGGCAAAATTTCTATTCGTTACGAAGGATGAGCACGAACGGATTCTACAATGTGCTGAAAAATACGGTGTGAATGATTGTGTTATCATTCGTGCAGGCAACAGAGAAGAGGTACCATACCTAATCTCTGTTAGTGATTTTTCTATCTTTTTCATTTTACCATCGTATTCAAAAAAAGCATCTTCGCCCACGAAACAGGGCGAAATTATGGCGATGGGAATACCTGTTGTTTGCAATATAAATGTTGGAGATACTGATAAGATTATAACGGATTACAACAGTGGCGTTTTGGTAAAGGAATTCAATAAGGCTTCCTATGCAGCAGCCGTAGAAAGAATGC
>DAOORG010000115.1:4749-7768 GCA_035389165.1 Chitinophagales bacterium | reverse complement strand
CCACCGGCAATCAAATTAGCAGCAGGCAGACTGATGCGAAATCTGATTCCAAGTTTTTCTTTGCCATCAGGCTTAGATGTAAATGCTATTTCCAGAGACAAAGAAGTCGTTAATAAATACTCGAAAGATCCAATGGTTTTTGATAGTATTTCTTCTAAAATGGGTATTGAATTAATAGAATTTGGACAAGAAGCAGTACAAAATGCAGCCAAACTTACCTTACCAACATTATTGTTTCATGGCACAGCTGATCAACTTACCTCTTTTGACGAAAGTAAAAAGTTTGCAGACAGTGCAGGTAAAAACCTGACTTTTATTGAATACAAAGGACTTTATCATGAATGTCACAATGAGCCGGAAAAAGCAGAAGTATTGCAAAATATGCTCAAATGGTGTAATAATTTAATTGGATAATGTAGATAATTCCGATTTTATTGTTATTTTTGTTATAACTATAGTTCTTTTTAAGTTTTCTTGTCTAATGTTGTAAATGTTCATTTGATTTGAGTTTTAAAAAGTTTGTAGCCTATTTTTAATTTTATAAATAAAAAAAATGAACATTTTTGTAGCAAACATTGAAAGAAAAGTTACTGACGAGCAACTTCAAGAGTTATTCCAACAGTACGGAGAAATCGCTTCTTTAAAATTAATCAGAGACAGAGACACTGGCGTTAGCAAAGGCTATGCGTTTGTAGAAATGGCTAATGATGATGAAGCACAAAAAGCGATTGACGCTTTAAACGAATTCGACTTAGAAGGAAGAGCATTAGCGGTAAACGAAGCTCGTCCTAAAACGGAATACAAAAAATCCGGCGGTGGCGGCGGTGGCTACAAAGGTGGCGGCGGTGGCGGCTACAAAGGTGGCAGCGGCGGCGGCGGCGGCTACAACAAAGGTGGCTACGGCGGTGGCGGTGACAGCGGTTACAAAAAAAGATATTAATCTTATCCTTTCAACAGATACAAAGCCTTCGAGAAATCGAAGGCTTTTTTATTATTACAGACAGCTAAAAAACAAATTGTACATCGTAAATTGCAAACCATAAATCTTAATTCTGAAATTCAATCATGCCTTCTACTTCCTTTATAGAAAAACTTTTAGTTCGTTTAAAAAGCGGTGATGCCAGAAGCATACACTTAAATGCTCTGCCGGGAAATTTTGCACGTTTAGATATTTATGATTTAATAAATATTGAACCCAGTCTTCATTTAAAATTTTTAGAAAACCTGCTCACTAAAAAAGAATTCAAATTCTCTGTTACCATAGAACCTGCATTATTAAATTCTAAAACTGCAGACGAAAAAAAAATAGTGCAGAAAATTATTAAACGACTTAACCATTTAGACTATCAGGAGAAAGAAGAATTTGCCGAACATGGATATCACTCGTTTGGATTTGGCTATCCGTTATTGATAAAAAGAGATCCGAACAATTCGGATAGAATCTTAAAAGCACCTTTGCTTATCTGGTATCTGACTATTGAAAAAGATTCAAGAAAAAACAATACCTGGACAATTTCCAGAGATGAAGAACATCCTTTAATTTTTAATGAATTACTGCAAGCTCATTTTGAAAGTAATGAAAAAATAAAAACAGATGATTTAGATATTTTGCTGGAAGATGATTTCGTAGACGAAAAAGAATTAAATGAATTTTGCAAAAAAATACTGGATAAATTAAATATTCCATTTGATGCAGCCACCAACATTGCAACTATATTGCCGTGTACGAATAAAGAAACCATTGAAACCATAACTAAAGAAAGCGCGTGGATAAGATGGAGCGGTGTATTTGGATTGTATAAAATGCAAAAGCAAAGTATCATAAAAGATGTAGAAAATTTATTAAAGAGTGAAGATGAAAGTGCTATTGAAAATGAAAGTGGAAACACCTATTTTGATGGCGAAGTTTTGTCGCCGGTAGCATTAGATCCGAGTCAGGAAAATGTATTGCAACAACTAAAACAGCATAATACATTAATCATTCAGGGACCACCCGGAACAGGCAAAAGTCAATCGCTGACAGCCATTATCACACAAGCTTTACTAAACAAAAAGAAAGTGCTGGTGGTTTGCGAAAAACGCACGGCAATGGAAGTACTTTATAATAATTTAAAAAAACAAAATCTACAGCATTTATGTGTGTTGGTTGATGATGTGTACAGCGATAGAAAAAATATTGTAGAACATGTAAGAACTATCATTGAACAGACGGAACAAACACCTACACGTTTCAGGGCAAATGAATATGAACTTACACGTTCTAAATTTTTATCCTTACAGGAAGAAATTAATCACCGAATTAATTTTACCAATTCCGAAATTTTTGGCGATGACAACTGGATGGAATTACTTAGCAGAAGTTATTTGCTAAATCAGGATGAAACAATTCTTGAAAATGCCAATTCCATTAACAAAACAGTTAGAAACAGTGATTATGCGTTTACTTATGAAGAGTTTATTTCACTGGCAGAAAAAATAAAAACTATAAATGAGTTATTTTTAAAGCTAGATAAAGAAGCATTTATTTTTGATGAAATTCATGATAGCTATCTCTCAACAAAACAAAGCGCAGTGGACATCAGTACAGATATTCAGCAGATAGAAAATAAAAGTTCAACAGTATTTTCAAACATTGAACAACACTTAAAACTATATGGAAATGATTACGATGAACAAACCGGTTTTACATCATTTAAGGTTTCTTTCTTTTCTATTTTTAGTAGTAAGTATAAAAATATCATCCAATTAAAAGAAGAAACAAAAAAACAACTCTCCGATTTAGTTGCTTATTTGTTGAAAGAAAATATCGTTTCATCCGATTTATCTGTGCATGAGATGAATGAAAAAATCAGCAGTGTACTACCTAAAATTGAAGTTGTTAATACTGAGATTAGTAAGTTTGGTAAACAATTAAAATACCTTCCTGATTATTTCAACTATAAAAAATATTTACTTCAACAAGACACAAAAACGCAAGCCATCATCAATGCATTGGTAAAAACAGGCAATGATAACTGGC
>DAOORG010000115.1:0-4649 GCA_035389165.1 Chitinophagales bacterium | reverse complement strand
AACAAACAATTCGCTTCAAAAAATTCTTTGCGCAAAATTATTCATCAGGATTTCGACTTCTTCACCACTCTATTTCCTGTGCTGATGGTCAACCCGACGGTTTGCACTTCCATTCTTCCTTTGCAGGAAAATCTATTTGATTTTATTATTCTGGATGAAGCGAGTCAGTTGCGATTAGAAGACACGTACACATCTTTATTACGCGGTAAAACAAAAATAATTTCCGGTGATAAACACCAAATGCCACCCAGTAATTTCTTTGGAAACGATGTGCTTTTCTGGAATGAGAATGAAGAAGAAACCACTGCGGAAGATTTTCTGGCAGAAAGTAAATCGCTCTTAGAATATGCAGATGACGCCAACTATAAAAGTTCTTACTTAGACTACCATTACCGATCCTTGCATCCTGATTTAATTCAATTTTCCAATCATGCTTTTTACCAATCTCGTTTAATTCCATTACCGGAAAAACAACCTTACCAGGCAGTTCATTATAAAAATGTGGAAGGTATTTATGCAGATGGCACCAATCAAAAAGAAGCGGAAGAAATTGTAAACTTCATCTTTACAATGGAAAAAACAAACGATGAATATCCAGGAATTGGCATTGCAACGTTTAATATTTTTCAGCGCAATTTAATTTTTGATAAACTATACGAACATGCTTATGCTGATAAAGAAAAAAATGAAAAACTGCAAGCTCTGCTAAACAAAGGACTTTTTGTAAAAAATCTGGAAAACATACAAGGCGACGAACGCGATGTTATGATCTTGTCTACTACATTTGGAAAAGATGAAGCAGGAAAATTCAGACAATTCTTCGGCCCGCTAACGCAGGAAAAAGGATATCAGTTATTGAATGTAATTATAACGCGCGCTAAACATTCATTATATGTTTTCACGTCCATTCCGGAAAATGTGTTTTTACAATTTGAAGAAGAATTATTGCAAAAAGGAAACAAGGGAAAAAGTATTTTTTACGCCTATCTGTCTTATGTAAAATCATGTTCGGAAAACAATACAACACAAAACGATTTTATAAAAAACACGTTGCAAAAAAACAGCCAGCAATTATCTGCAGGAAAAAAAATACAAGAAGATCAATATAAAAATCAACTCTATATTGAATTGAAAAAGAAATTAGGAGACAATGTCGTACAAAACTACACTTTGGGTGGATTTAACTTGGATATACTTATTGTAAAAGATAATAAGCCATATTTATCTGTAGATTTTGAGAATACGGCAAACTATGATTCAGAAATTTCCTATCGTATTAAGCTACACAGGCAACATATGCTGGATATTTACGGCATTAAAACATATCACCTTTGGTCTTACAACTGGTGGAAAGACGCTGCTAAAGAATTAGAAAACATAGCACTAATTTAATTTTTTGACTATTGTCAAATAATTAAAATATTTATACTTATTTGTTGTTAAAATTTGCTACACAACATATAAGTTACTATTTTTAGTTAACCGTAAACAATTAACCTTTTTATTTAATGAAAAAATCTATCTCAAGAAGAAAGTTCTTAGGACTTTCTGCATTGGCTGGTGTTGCTGTATCTATGCCTTTGTCTGCTTGTAAAAAAACAGCTATAGCAGCCTCAGAAACTGACATAGAAGCCATTGTTATTGGCTCCGGTTTCGGCGGATCAGTAGCAGCGCTTCGGCTCGGACAAGCCGGCATTAAAACGATGCTATTTGAGATGGGAAAACAATACACAGTTGATTCTGTTAAAAATGTTTTTTCACAAACATTAAATCCTGATGGTCGTTCAACGTGGTTAAAAAGAAAAACAATTGCACCGGTTGTATCTATTCAGTTTGACATACCCAAATATGTTGGAGTATTAGATCGTGTCGATTTTCCAACTTCTTATATGAAAATTTACAGAGGTACATGCTTAGGTGGCGGTTCTGTTGTATATGGTGCCATGCTTCCGTATGCTCAACCCTCTTTATGGAATGAATTTTTTCCATTTGTAGATTATAGTGAGATGACAAACATTTGGTATCCTAAAGTGAAAAGTGTGTTGAATTTCAGTCAAATTCCGGACGACTTGCTAAATAGTAATGTTTTTCAATTTGCCAGAGTTGGACTCAATCACTGCGAAAGAGCCGGAATGGAAAAAGTAATGCTGAATGCAGGTGTTGATTTTGATATCATAAGTGGTGAGTTAGACGGTCGAACAAAAAAATCATCAACTGGTGGCGAGTTGTTATATGGTTCTAATAATGGCTATAAGAATAGTTTGGATAGAAACTATATTCCGGCAGCAGAAGCAACCGGAAATCTTACTATAAAAACATTACACAAGGCAGATCACATACGACAACTTGAAAATGGAAATTACGAAGTAACTATTCATAAAATAAATGAACAAGGTGAAACTGAATCTATAAAAACATATACCTGTAAACATCTGTTTGTAAACGCAGGTGTAGTTGGAACCATGCAACTATTGTTAAAATCAAAACATTTAGGTGGATTATCAGGCTTAAATAACGAAGTAGGAAAACATTGGGGAAATAATGGAAATATCATGGCAATGCGCACCTTGCTGAATGAAGACACAGGTGCTCAGCAATGTATTGTTCCTGTTACTGCATATGGAAATCTGGATAATCCGATAGCACCATTGCTTGCAGAACAGGCTCCGTTTCCAATAGGAATAGAATTCAGGCAATTGCTGACACTAGCAATAACTAAAAATCCGGAACGAGGTTACTTCAACTATAATCCGACTACAGATACTGTTGAATTATTTTTCGATGAAACTCAAATGGAAGTTTCCAGACAGGCAATGGCACATTTTATTGACAAACTAAATGCTACTAATGGCGGTGTACTTGATAAAACGTGGTATTTTGAAGGAAAAGGATTTGGTGATGATTTCACATATCATCCACTTGGTGGTGCAGTATTGGGATTAGCGAGTGATGAATATGGAAGACTTAAAGGTCACCAAAATTTATATTGTTTAGATGGTTCCATGATGCCAGGATTTTCTTGTTGTGCGAATCCTGCATTAACTATTGCAGCATTGGCAGAGCGTGCTATGGAAAAAATTATTGAGGAAGATTTTGTTTAAGACTAAATCAGTAAAAAAAAACTCCGTTCAAAATAATAGAACGGAGTTTTATATTTGAGTATAACTATATCTTAGAATTTGAAAGAGAAACCTACTTTGAAAAGAGCTAACTCTAACCAACCAACTTCTGATACGATACCAAGATTTTTTGTAAAATAATAGCGAACACCTAATCCACCACCAACAGTTGCACCTGCAGTAGTTTTGCCACCTGTGTTTTTACCTGGTATTAAAATTGTTGCACCAACGTGAAATGGAAAATAAAAATCTAATTTTCCTGGATCTACTTTAGTACCTGCTTTATCTGAAATTAATTGATAAATATGAAATACACCTCTTGCACCAATACCAATATAAGCACCTTTTATTTTTCCACCGCCAGCAGCTACGCCACCGCCACCAAAACCAATATAACCACCAACACTTGCATATGAATGTACTGCATAATCAAAATTAACAGTTACACCAGGTGAAAAACCTACACCAACACCACCAAAACCAAATGCGCTTTTCTTACCAAAGCCAGAGTGACTTCCTAAGTTAAAACTTACGTCTAACTGCATTGTTCCTTTTTCTATACCACCACTAGAGCTAGAAGATTTTTTGCTTTTTGCTGCTGGTGCATATAAATTTAAGTTAGCCATTTTTAAGCCTAACTCACTCGCAAATGTATTTGATGTAAACATCACAATTGCTAATACCGTAAATAATTTCATTAGTTTTTTCATAATTGATAATTTTTATATGGCAAATGTATAACTAAAATTGCATTGAGTGTATACCGAATAATAAGTAAATCCTACCGAATACTAAATTACACACATTTTTTCCACAAAAACTGGAACGTATAATAAACAATGCTAATGCAAAATATTTTTTTGAATTTTAGGTGAATTGTATAAAAGTATTACATCATTTACACTTTCTCTATAACGATAGCACTTGCACCACCACCGCCATTACAAATTCCTGCTGCGCCAATTTTTCCGTTTTTGTGAGTTAAAACTGAAATTAATGTAGCAACTATTCTGCAACCAGATGAACCAATCGGATGACCTAAAGCAACTGCACCACCAAAAACATTTATTTTTTCGTGTGCAATATTCATCTCTTTCATATTCGCTAAAGCAACCACAGCAAATGCTTCGTTGATTTCAAAGAAATCAACATCTTCTATTTTTATAGTTGCTTTATTTAATGCTTTTGGAATTGCTTTTGAAGGTGTTGTTGTAAACCATTCAGGATCTTGTGATGCATCTGCAAACGATAAAATTTTTGCCAGTGGTTTCACACCCAATTCTTTTACTTTTTCACCACTCATTAATACCATTGCACTTGCGCCATCATTTATTTTAGATGCATTGATAGCTGTAATCGTTCCGTCTTTTTCAAAAGCAGGTTTTAAGGCACTTACTTTACTTTCATCGAACTTTTTATATTCTTCATCTTCTGTTATCGATACATCACCTTTTTTAGAAGCGATTACTACAGGTACGATTTCATCTTTAAAATAACCATTTGCATATGCTTCCTGTGCTCTTTTATAAG
>DAOORG010000114.1:3478-7785 GCA_035389165.1 Chitinophagales bacterium | reverse complement strand
TAGTCTGATAACTAAACAGAATAAATTGCTAACTTTGCCGCACAATTATGACATATGAATAGTTTACTGGCTTTTGTAATGCACTGGAATATTAAACCTGAAATCTTTATGATTACCGAGAATTTCGGTATCAGATGGTATAGCTTGCTGTATGGTGCAGCTTTCTTTTTAGGTTACAATATTCTTTTCTGGGAATTTAAAAAAGAAAACAAAAACACCGATGGTGCCGATCAACTGCTGATGTATATGTTCTTTGCCGTGCTGATTGGTGCACGTTTAGGCCATGTTTTCTTTTACCAATGGGATTACTACAGCCAGCATTTGCTGGAAATTGTGCAAATCTGGAAAGGCGGACTGGCGAGCCACGGTGCGGCAATTGCCATCACTATTGCGTTGATTCTCTACAAATACAAACATCCGGAATATACATTCTTATGGATTATTGACAGAGTTGCCATTCCAACGGCCATTGGTGGTTCGTTTATCCGTTTTGGTAACTTCTTCAACTCAGAAATTGTGGGCGATTACACAGACGGAAGTTGGGGCGTTGTATTTGACCGCTTAGGCGAAACCATGCCACGCGTTCCTATTCAATTGTTTGAAGGATTCTTGTATGTGTTAATCTTCATTGTAATTTTCACTATCTACGTTCTTAAAAAATACAAACCACGCGAAGGCAGCCTTATGGCAATTTTCTTATTTATGATGTTTGCCGGTCGTTTCTTCCTGGAATTCTGGAAAGTAGATGATAATCAGTTAACTATGTTAGGTTATACATTAAACCACGGACAATGGCTGAGCTTTCCGTTTATTGGCGTTTCCTTCTTTATTTTTTGGCTTTCGCTAAGAAATAAAAAGCAGGAAGCAATCTAAGTATAAATTTTATTAGTAGTTATAAATAAAAAATGGTTCGTAAAACGAACCATTTTTTTATTTAATCAGGTGAAGCTTTTTAAGTGAAAATACTTTTAAAAGCTACTTTTTCACCTTCGAAGTGTCTTCTTTAAAATCCAGGCTAATAGAATTAATGCAATAACGCAAGCCTGTTTTGTCTTTCGGTCCATCTTCAAATACATGGCCCAAGTGCGACTGACATTTTTTGCAAACGACTTCAATTCTCGACATACCATAACTGTTATCTACGCGTGTTTCAACGGCAGAATTTCCGGCTTTGTCATAAAAAGCAGGCCAGCCACAGCCACTGTGGTATTTGGTTTCTGACGTAAATAATAAATTACCACAGCCTTTGCAGTAATAATTACCATCTGCTTTTAAATCAGTGTATTTGCCGGTGTAGGCGCGCTCTGTGCCGGCTTCGCGCAGCACATTGTATTCTTCATCCGTTAATACTTTTCTCCATTCTTCTTCAGATTTTTGTACTACTGTGGTATCCATAGGTGATGTTTTAGTTGTTTTAGATGTGAGGCTGGTTTCGGCGGCTGGTTTGCCAGATCGGCATTTGGAGCTGATTAAACTGAAACTCAGCAACACAAGCACGGGTAATTTAAATTTTAAGTGATGCATACTATTTAGATAAACGGTTTTTTGAATAAAAAGTTTTATATCTATATTCGTAGCATGAAGTTTCCACCTTACAACTACCTGCTCGTTTTAACATTTCTTTTTTATAGCACTTTAGGGCTTGCTTACGACAAAGATATGAAAGTGGCAGATTTAACAGCAAATGCTGAGGTAAGTTTGTTAACAGTTGGCAGAGCCGACCACGAGATCTGGCAAAATTTCGGACATACCGCTATTCGAGTGAAAGATTCTATACTTGGATGGGATTTGGTTTATAACTACGGCACTTTCAACTTTGGCGAACCGGATTTTCTGATGAAGTTTATCCGTGGCAAATTAATGTACTATGAATCAATAGATAGTTTCGGAGAATTTGAGCAAATGTACAGAGAGGAAAATCGCTGGATTAGAGAACAGGAACTCAACTTAACACAAGAACAAAAACAATTATTGTTTGAACGGCTGACTATAAATGCACGCGAAGAAAATAAATACTATAAGTATGATTTCTTGTTTGATAATTGTTCTACACGACCACGAAATATTATTCTTTCCTTGTTTAAAAAGATAGAATTTGCAAAAGATGCCGATGATGAAGCCAGCTTTCGTGATTTGATTGACAGAAATGTACACAACGAATGGCTGGACTTAGGGATGGACATTTTAATCGGACTTCCTACAGATAAAGAAGCCGGTTATGGTCGTACTTTTTTACCGGATGAACTCATGGAGTTTTGTGATAGTGCAGTGGTGGATGGAAAACCGCTGGTGAGCAGCAATCAATTAATTTTAGACACCATTCCGGAATATACTTCCAAACGAATCATTACACCAGGATTGGTTTTCTGGTTGTTATTTTTAGTGATATTAGTGCTGCAAATTAAATTCTCATTTTTCTCTCGATTTAAAATAATTCCGGTCGTTTGGTTTACTCTTCTAGGATTATTAGGTTGGTTGTTTTTGTTTATGTGGCTGGGCACCGATCATCATTCTACCAAATGGAACCTCAATATTTTATGGGCAATGCCGTTAAATATTCCATTTTTCTTTTTTGCATTGAAGAAGTCGATTTCTAAACCTATTCTTACCTTTATAAAAATCTATAGAATCGTGTTGATCTGTTTATTGTTGGGCTGGTGTTTAAATCCGCAAACTTACCACAATGCAGTTATTCCGTTAATTTGCATTAGCATATTCTTTACTTCGTTATTTTTGCAGGTACCGACAAAAGAAGATTTTAAGAAACGTTTATTTAATTAAGCAATCTAGAAATCAGCACTTAGCAATAATTCCAGGTCGGTGAATTTAAGATCGAATTTTTGTGCAATAAATTCTTTGGTTAAAGCACCTTTGTAGAGGTAAGCACCTTTGCGCAAACCATCGTCGTATTTCAGTAGATTCTCAATGCTGCCGGTGTCTGCTGCATTCTTTAGCATCGGTGCTAAAATATTACTTAAGGCATAGCTTGCCGTGCGCGATACGTTGGAAGCAATATTAGGAACGCAGTAGTGAATGACACCGTGTTTTGTATATATAGGTTCGTTGTGGTTCGTTACTTTTGAGGTTTCAAAACAGCCACCCTGGTCGATGGAAACATCAATAATGACAGAATCTTTTTTCATAGAACGCACCATGTCTTCCGTAACCACTCTTGGTGTTTTGCCGTTTTTTGGTTTCAGCGCACCAATTACCACATGCGCTCTGGATATATTTTTGGCTAAATTAATCGGGTCGATTACAGAAGTATAAATTTTATTACCTAAATCATTTTGCAAGCGCGATAAACGATAGATATTATCATCGAAAACCTGCACGGTAGCACCTAAAGCCAGCGCTGATTTTGCTGCGGCTTCTCCAACGGTGCCAGCACCGATAATCATTACTTTTGCCGGCGGCTGACCGGCAATGCCACCTAGTAAAATGCCTTTTCCGTATTCATTACTCAGGTAACGAGCGGCAGTCGTAATGGCATAGTTTCCGGCAATTTCGCTCATGCTGCGCATAAACGGATAAGTGCCGTAATCGCCTTTTACATATTCGAAAGCTATAGCAGTGATGCGTTTTTCCATCATGCTTTTTATCATGCTTTTTGTCTGGTTGGGCAACAAAATAGGAGAGAAGATAATTTGGTTGCTGTGCAGTAAACTGATTTCACCGGCATTTATCGGTCCGGATTTTAAAATGGTATCTGCTTTAAATACATCATCTTTGGTGAATACAACATCAGCACCGGCATTCATGTATTCATCGTTAGAAAAATTAGAACTTTCACCGGCATCTTTTTCAATGGTGATTCGAAAGCCATAGTTTACAAGGGCAGCAACTGAATTGGGTGTCAGCGGAATTCTTTTTTCCTGATAGTCCGTTTCTTTCGGAATGCCTATAAATAAAGATTTTTTACTGCTGCCTATTTCTGCCAGCACTTCTTTGGTGTATAAAGAATATTCTGATTTTATTTTTCCCAACATGGATTCCATAGCTTAAAGTTTTCGGTCTGCAAAAATTAGTTTGCAATGAGAAAAAAGAAATAAAAGACAGTTTTCCAGGAGTTAGGGAAGGTTGTCAACTATTTCAATTGTTCTGATTTCTTCGTCAAATTTACTAATTTTTATCTTAATATGTTTGTCAGGTAAAATGCTTTCAAAATTATCCGGCCATTCAATAAAACAAGAATTTCCGGAATATAAATATTCTTCCAAACCTATGTTTAGCGCTTCGTCTATCGATTTCAATCGATATAAATCAATGTGGTAAATGATGCCTTTCGGAAAATGATATTCGTTGAT
>DAOORG010000114.1:0-3378 GCA_035389165.1 Chitinophagales bacterium | reverse complement strand
CTTTCAAAAACTGCAACCGGAACAATCATTTCTTCGATGGAAACACCGCCATGCTGAAACGTATTTCTGTAGTAATTGACAAAATGGTTGTAGTTGTTTGGATAACAGAAATAATAGTCTTCTTTGGCAAATACATAAGAAGAACTCAAATTGGATTTCGGTAAAAAAGCTTCTTCCGGATTTTTAACAAAGAACACTTCTTTTTCATTAAAATTTAAATTCTTACCTGTTTTGTATCTCAAATTGGTTGTCGTTGCTTTATCGCCAATAATTTTAGACGGATTTTGAACGCGCACAGTTCCGTGGTCTGAAGTGATAACGATGCGTACTTTCTTTTCTTTCAATTTTTGCAGCGCATTCAACAACGGTGAATGGTCGAACCACGATAATGTTAATGAACGATAGGCTGCTTCATCGCTCGCAAGTTCTTTCAGCACTTCCATTTCTGTTCTGGCATGCGATAACATATCCACGAAATTATACACGATCACATTGAAATCATTGTTCATTAAATTCAAGATGGTGTCTTCCAGTTCCTTGCCACTTCGGTGATTGGTGATTTTAGTATAACTGGTTTTCAATTGTACTCGGTTGTTTTTGAATTGTTCATTCAGGAAAAATTCTTCGTGCAGGTTTTTTCCTGCATTTTCATCGTCATAAAACCATTTTTCAGGATACTTTTTATCAATTTCCAATGGCATTAAACCTGAGAATATAGCATTTCGAGAATATTGAGTAGTAGTAGGTAAAATACTGAAGAAATAATCTTCACTTACTTTTCTAAAATCTTCTTTGATGAGTGTTTCCATCATCTTAAAATGATCGTAGCGTAAATTATCAACTAATATAAAAAAAGTCGGAACACCCGGACTTACCGCAGGCATCACTTTATCTTTAAACAAGGTATGAGATAAGGTAGGTGTGCTCTCTTTTCCGGGTTCTTTCAGCCATTTCAAATAATGCTTTGAAATAAATTTGAAGAACTCTTTATTGGCTTCTGATTTCTGCATATCCAGAATATTCTTCATATCCGGATTGTCTGCTTTTTCCAATTCTAATTCCCAGTAGATTAATTTTTTATAAAGCTCAGCCCATTCCTGATGTGAATTTACGTTATTAACTTCCGTCATGATATTTTGAAATTCCTGACGATAAGAGGTAGCCGTTTTCTCTGAAATAAGTTTTTTATTTTCTGTAATCTTTTTTATGGCTAAAAGTATCTGGTTTGGTTTTACCGGTTTTATCAGGTAGTCTGCAATCTGAGAACCTATGGCTTCTTCCATGATGTTTTCCTCTTCATTTTTGGTTATCATCACCACCGGAATATCT
Organism: Chitinophagales bacterium; assembly: GCA_035389165.1. GTDB lineage: Bacteria > Bacteroidota > Bacteroidia > Chitinophagales > JADIYW01 > JADJSS01. The sequence goes on along the minus strand of DAOORG010000114.1, from coordinate 2,049 downwards.
TTATTGATGGCTTTTATCCTGGATAAAGTTTCCAATCCTGAAATTCCGGGCATGTGTTCGTCCAGGAAAATCAAATCAAAATGTTCTGTTTTGCATTTGTCGAGTGCATCATGGCCGTTGCTGACTGGTTCTACAGCATACCCTTTCTGTTCCAGAAAGATAATTTGCGGTTTAAGTAAGTCAATTTCATCATCAGCCCACAATATTCTTATTTCGCTCATCGGATAGTATTTGGTAATTGTTATAAGTTATTTGTTTTGTTTATTTTTGTAACGTAATAACTTGTTTAAATCGCAAATTACAAATTATATTGTATTAAAAAATGTGAAAAACAGGTTTTAAACTTTCTCAGCATATTATTCCAAGAACGAATGAATAAACGAAAAATTTTTAATGATCCTGTCTATGGCTTTATTTCCATTCCTTATGATATAGTTTTTGATGTTATAGAGCATCCTTATTTTCAACGTTTACGAAGAATTCAGCAGTTAGGCTTAAGCTCACTGGTATATCCTGGTGCTACACATTCCAGGTTTCATCACTCGTTAGGTGCTATGCATTTGATGTATAGAAGTCTGGAAGTGTTGAAATCAAAAGGACAAGAAATTTCTGAAGATGAATCTAAAGCTGCCGTGCTCGCTATTTTGATGCATGATTTAGGACATGGTCCGTTTTCTCACGCATTGGAAGGTGTATTGGCCGAAGGCATTCATCATGAGCATATTTCCATGCTGATGATGCAAAATCTGCAAAAACAATTTGGAAAGCCGATTGAAATGGCGATTCAGATTTTTACTAATCAATATCCAAAGAAATTTTTGTATCAGCTCGTAAGCGGACAATTAGATATGGACAGACTGGATTATCTGAATCGTGATTCGTTTTACAGCGGCGTTAGTGAAGGTGTTGTAGGTTATGACAGAATCATCAATATGCTGGATGTGCACAATGACAATATTGTGGTAGAAGAAAAAGGGATTTATTCTATTGAGAAATTTATCGTTGCCAGAAGATTAATGTACTGGCAGGTGTATTTGCATAAAACCAGCCTTGTTGCTGATTTAATGTTGAAGAATGCAGTGTTGCGTGCAAAGGAACTTAGTCGTACAGCAAAATTGAATAAAGATGTTTCCGGCAATTTAAATTTGTTTTTAACCCAAAATTTATCCGAAACTAATTTTGCAGATTACATTGATAATTTTGCGGCATTGGATGATTATGATATTATACAGGCATTAAAAGGATGGATGCAAAGTGATGATAAAATATTGAGTACACTTTCCACTTCAATTATAAACAGGAAATTATTTAGCATTGAATTTTTAGCTTTGGAAAAAGCAGATAAAAAATACAACAGCCTTAAACAGCATTATTCAGAAGAGGAATTGAAGTATCTGGTCTTGAAAGGTGCTGCACAAAACAACGCATACAATCCGGCAAAAGATAATATTTACATCAAGTTTAAGGATGGAAGTATCAAAGAAATCACCGATATTACAGAGCAATGGAATATACGTTCACTGTCAAATCCGGTAGTTAAACATTATATCGCTTATCCTAAAAATAAGTTCTGATGACCATACATGAAATAGCAAGTATTGTAAACGGCGAAGTTGTTGGAAATGCAAAGCATACAATAACCAAACCTTCTAAAATTGAAGAGGCCAATTCGGATTCAATTACATTTCTTGCTAACACTAAATATCTTGACTATATCAACACAACTGAAGCTGGTTGTATTGTCATTTCTAAAGAATTATTTTCAGGTAAGTTTTCCGGAAATTTTATTATTGTGAACGATGCTTATGCTGCATTTACAAAAGTATTGTCTTTTTTTAATGTCAATGTTACAACAGAAATTTCAGACAAAGCATACGTACATACATCAGCCAAAATTGGAGCAAATGTTCATATTTACCCGTTTGTTTATATAGGAGAAAATGTCTCGATTGGTGATAATTGTATTTTGTATCCGAACGTAACAGTCAATGCACATTGCACTATTGGCAGTAATTGTATACTGCATTCAGGTGCTGTAATCGGCAGTGA
>DAOORG010000113.1:5297-7807 GCA_035389165.1 Chitinophagales bacterium | reverse complement strand
AACGCCATGCGACATCTAAAATCAAAAAAATTGAAGATTTATTTTCGTTGTATACATTCGGTTTTCGCGGTGAAGCCATGGCAAGTATTGCTGCAGTGGCGCAAGTGGAAATGAAAACCAAACCGCACGACAAAGAAGTAGGCACTATTTTGATTGTAGAAGGTTCGAAAGTAATTTTACAGGAACAAACTGCCACTAATTCCGGCACGTCCATTTCTGTGAAAAATTTATTTTACAATGTACCGGCACGTCGTAATTTTTTAAAATCGAATCAGATTGAAACCAAACATATTTTAGATGAATTTGTGCACGTGGCATTGGCCAATCCATCCATTTTCTTTTCATTGCATCACAATGGCATTGAAGTCTATCATTTAAAAGCAGCAAATATTCGTCAGCGCATCGTCAATATCTTTGGTAAAAACTATAACGAAAAATTAGTTCCGATTGAAGAAATCACCGATTATGTGAGTGTGCGTGGTTTTATCGGCAAACCAGAGGTGAGCAAGAAAACACGAGGCGAGCAATTTTTCTTTGTCAACAATCGTTTCATCAAAAATAATTTTCTGAACTACGCCATTACCAAGGCATACGACGGATTGATTACGGATAAAAGTTTTCCGTTTTATTGTTTGTTTATTGATATTGAACCGGGTGCCATTGACATCAATGTGCATCCGACCAAACAGGAAATCAAATTTGAAGACGAAAAATCCATTTATTTATTGCTGAATGCTGCTGCCAAGCATGGTTTGTCACAATACAGCGTGATGCCAACGATAGATTTTGAACATGAATCAACGTTTAACCAGCTGATAGATGAACGTGTTTATAATGAACAACCTTTCAAAGTAGTTCAATCCAAATTAAACACCGACAGCAATACCAGAGGTTCTTATCATTCGCCATTCGATAAAGATATTCCGGTTACACAACAACGCAATTTTACCAACGATAATAATCCGAATTTTGACGAATGGAAAAAGTTGTATGAAATAGATGAAGAAACAGAAGAAAGAACGGTAACCATTCGCAGCAAGATGGACCAGCTGGAAGCGCTGGAAAATGAAAATGAGATTTCTAATAATCCTTTTAAAAACGAGCGTTTCGAGCCGATTCAACTGCACGAACGTTATATATTAACGCAAATCCGAAGCGGTTTTATTCTGGTTGATCAGCACAAAGCACATCAGCGTATTTTATTTGAAAGATACCTGCGAAACTTAGCCAATCAACCGGCCTCCACACAACAAACCTTATTTCCTAAAACGCTGGAATTTAACAACAGCGACACGGAATTACTGAAAGATATTATTCCGGAACTGAAAGCCTTAGGTTTTGATATACAGTTTTTCGGAGGCACCACTTTTGTCGTGCACGGCATGCCTGGAGATTTAAGCGATGAAAATGAAACTCAATTGATAGAAAAATTGTTAGAAGATTTTAAAACAAGTAGTAAGACCGACGATTTTGACAAACGTAAGAATGTAGCGAAGACCTTTGCTTATCAAACAGCCATAAAATCAGGGAAGACACTGGATAAAAACTCCATGCAGCAACTCATCGATGAATTGTTTGCCTGCGAGCAACCGAATATCAATCCTGCTGGTTTGGCTACGTTTATACAATACAGCTTTGACGAAATTGAACGGAAATTTGGAAATTAGTTTTTAACCACATAGGCACATAGATTAATAACAAGAAAAGAGAATTATAGAAAACAGAGTTTTCATCAAAGATGAAAAAACTTTGATTCTTTGCGTTCTTTGCGTGAAAAACAAAACATGATGAACAACCTAACACCAGTAGTAAAAAATCTTATCTTACTAAATATTTTAGTATTTGTAGCTTGTCTTATTTATGGTGAAGACTTAACAAATCTTCTTGCCATGCATTATCCTACCAATCCGGAATTCAAGCCATGGCAGTTGGTGACTCATATGTTTACTCATGGTGGAATTTTCCATATTCTTTTTAATATGTATGCCTTATTTAGTTTTGGTGCCATTTTAGAAAACGAAAGAGTATTGGGCAGCAAGCGTTTTGCATTTCTATATTTATTTTCAGGTTTCGGAGCCATAGCATTTCACCTGGCAATTAATGCAGGCATGGCATACTATTATGCAGGAACTATTTTCTTTAACAATGAAACGGTTTTACCTGCGCATTTGAGCAAATCTGCCGTAGACAGTCTATCACAAATTTATTACGCAAGTTTAGTGGGTGCCAGTGGTGCCATTTATGGTTTACTGGCTGCATTTGGTTATTTATTTCCTAATGCACCGTTAGCTTTCATGTTTATACCAGTGCCAATTAAAGCTAAATACATGATTCCGTTAGTGATTATTGGGTTTGATATTATGTTTGCACAAACTGGCATTGGAAATATTGCACATACTGCACATATCGGTGGCGCAATATTTGGATTTTTATTAGTTTTATTCTGGAATAAAACCAACAAGAAAACGTTTTATTAGCAATGAACATCTGGCAAGATATAAAATGGCAAT
>DAOORG010000113.1:0-5197 GCA_035389165.1 Chitinophagales bacterium | reverse complement strand
GGCGGCCATATCGCACATTTAGGCGGTGCACTTTTTGGCTTTATTTTTATCAAACAATTACAAAATGGAATGGATTTCTCAAAACCATTTTATGCGGTTACCGACTTCTTTTCCAATTTATTTAAGAAGAAAAGCAAATTAAAAGTAGAATACAAAAAAGAATACGTTTATACTTCTGAAAAAACCACTAAAACCAATACTGCTCAGCAAAAAGAAACGGCCAGCAAACAGGAAAAACTGGATGCTATTCTCGATAAAATCAACCGCTCGAGTTATGAAAGTTTATCCAAAGAAGAAAAAGAATTTCTGTTTAAGATAAGTCAGGAAGATTAATCAATGATGAATCTGTTTTTCTGATTTATAAAAACTCAAAATAATAGTTTATCTTGCCGTTGGATGAAATTTATTAAATGGATTATATCATTTACTTCACGTACCGCAAACATCGTTTTTGTAGTGCTATTGCTGATTAGCTTATCCGCTTCTTACATAAGTCCTGATAAAATCTGGTTTTTGCCTTTTGCCGGTATGACATTACCTGCATTGGTTATAATCAATCTTTTGTTTTCTGCAAGCTGGATATTGCGTAAACGGCATTTTGCAGTAGTTTCTTTGCTGGCCATTGCCGCCTGCTTACCTCAGCTGTTGAAGTTATTTGCAACTAATATCGGCAAACCAAAAACGGAGCAAACAAACTCAAAAGTCATCAAAGTAATGAGTTATAATGTGCGCGACTTTGACTTGTATAACTGGAGTGAAAATGTCAATTCAAAAGATAAAATCTTTCAGACTATCAAAGAAAAAAATCCGGATGTGATTTCTTTTCAGGAATTTTATAATGACACCACAAAAGAATTCAGCACGATAAAACAATTACAGCAATTAGGATATACGCATTATTATTTCACTAAAGAATTAGTGCTGCGCAACACCGATGAATGGGGCATTGCCTTGTTTTCTAAATTACCGATAAAAGAGCATGGCAACATTATGAAGCAGCCATTTAAAACAGGCTATGGTAAGAAACCATTTAAAGGTTTATATGCAGACATTGAAATCGGTGACACTATCATTCGTTTTGTGAACGTGCATTTACAATCTATTTATTTCGGAGAGAAAGATTATGAAACGATTGCAGAATTCAGGGAAACACAAAACCTGGATGAGCATGGCGCAAAAAACATCGTTATAAAACTGAAGAAGGCCTTTGAACGCAGGGCTCAACAGGCGGATGAACTCAAAAAATTCCTGAATGAACAAACCAAACCAGTTATTTTATGCGGTGATTTTAATGATTTACCTAACTCGTATGTTGCCAATACCATTTCAAAAAATATGAACGATGCTTTTATTGATTACAGTTTCGGCATTGGACATACTTACAATGGAAAAATCCCGTTTTTGCGGATTGATTATTTGCTGACTTCACCGATATTTACCATTCAAAAATTTGAGATTGTAAATAATAAGATTTCAGATCACTTTCCGATTTATGGCGAGTTGAGTTTGCGAAAATAATTATTGTCTGAATCACAGATTAAACAGATTTAAAGATTACACGGATTCAGAATCAGCGGAATCCTTTAATCCTTAAAATCAGCGATTCTGACAAATGATTAAAGATTGATTTTTTCACCAATAGAATAGTGATTTCTGTCGGCGCCGTTGCGTGCGATGAGTTCGCCTAAGAAGCCTGCAACAAATAATTGTGTTCCTACAATTATCGTTAAAATACCAAGATAAAATATGGGTCTGTTGGTCATGCCTACCACACCAAAAATTGTTTTCGTAATCGTGAGATAAATCAAAATTAAAATACCAAAAAAGAAAGACAACACACCTAAGGTGCCGAACAAATGCATCGGTCTTTTACCATAACGACCTACAAACGTAATGCTCATTAAATCCAAAAAACCGTTTACAAAACGTTCGATACCGAATTTCGTTTTACCGTATTTGCGTTCCTGATGCTGGACTGCTTTCTCGGTTATTTTATCGAAACCTGCCCATTTTGCAATCACCGGAATATAGCGGTGCATTTCGCCATAGACTTCAATACTTTTCACCACTTTCTTCTGATAGGCTTTCAGTCCGCAGTTAAAATCGTGCAGGTTATTGATACCGGAAACATAGCGTGTGGCTGCATTGAATAATTTTGTCGGAACCGTTTTAGTGATTGGATCGTAACGTTTTTTCTTCCAGCCTGAAACCAGGTGATAACCATCTACGGTAATCATTTTATACAACTCGGGAATTTCGTCCGGTGAATCCTGTAAATCTGCGTCCATGGTAATCACCACATCGCCTTGTGCAGCCTCAAAACCGACTTGCAAGGCAGCAGATTTTCCGTAATTACGTTGAAACTGGATGCCTTTAATATTTGCATTTTTCTGTGACTGTTCTTTAATCACTTTCCATGAATTATCGCGACTGCCATCGTCTACTGCAATTACTTCATACGAAAAATTATTCGCAGTCATTACTTTCTCTATCCAGGAAAATAATTCCGGCAGCGATTCTTCTTCGTTTAGTAATGGTATGACGACAGATATATTCAATTGATGATTTCAGGTTTAAGATATAATTATACTGCAAAAATAGAGTTATTCATTTGTGTAACCAAATTGAAATTCTTTTTTATTCTTTTTTAAGAATGAAGGCAAACACCAGCGATACAAAAACACCAATGGCACTGTACAGCATTAACACCATTGCAAATGCACCTTTTGGCAATACCGCCGTTCCGGTAATTTTTGAGAAAATCGTATAAAATGAATTTACAAAAATTGCCAGCACCAAACTTGCCAGCCAACCTCCTAAAAAACCCTGCATAAATTTCAGTTTATCACCCTGAATTTTTTTAGAAAGATATTGAGTGAGCACAACCGTAAATAAAATGGAAGTTACTTGCAATATCATTGCCTGAAACCTGCCGTATGGCATTTTTTTCATGTACGCCAATGTAAAAAAAGTGCCAAAAAAAATGGTAGACAACAATGCGGAAAAGAGTATTATCATAATACCGCTCATGACGCCTCTGGTACTTCCTTCCGGTGATGGTGTTTCGTTCATTATTTTAATAGGATTATTTTAGAAAAATCCAGCAATTTATCTAATTCATTTTTTATAATTGCATGTAAAATTTCTAAGTTTAGATTTGAGTAATCGTGAACGGCGATATTTCTGAAACCAACCATTGCTTGTAGTTTTTTATTCAATTCATTTTCAATTATTTTATTTGAAAACAGAATCTGAAAAACATCTTTACTGCTTTGTGGAATGCCTAATTTATGTGTTTTCACAAAATGATTTCCCATATCAATACAAGCCTGACAAGCTCTTTCTATATTTAGTATGATGGCATCTTGTTTAGTAAAGTTGGTATTAATTTCGTCTTCAAAGCCAATATACTCTTCTTGTACGCGTTTAATGCAGCGTTCAATAGTTTGTGCTTTATATATCAAAACGTCATCCATCAACTTAATACTTTTCCAGTTTTAGCAATTTCATCTAAGTATGGTTTTCTTAATTCATTCAATTCTATGTATTCACAAAAAATTTGTGACTCATATCTATTACAATATTTTTCATCGTTGCAAAAAATACGTTTACCATTTTGAATAACTTGAAATTGCAATACAGTTGAAACATTGTCTAACTGAACCAAATCAATATCTTTTCCTAATTCTTTTGCCAAGCTGGAATTGAGTTCAAACAATTCAAGAAAATCAATTTTCTTGTCTAATAAAACAGCAATATCGATGTCGCTTTCGCTGTTAAAATATTCAGTGATAATACTTCCATACAGATAAATAGCTTTTACATTTGCTGTAGAAGTAAGCAATGAAATTATCTTGGATTCTATATCTTGTAAATCTAATTTCATTCGTTAATAATCAATTTTCCTTTAGAAAAAACTGCCTTTACTTTTCCTTTTAAAGGCTTGCCGATATATGGTGTATTCTTAGATTTTGATTTTATATTCTTTTCTGAGAAAGTATATTCTTCTTCAAAATTCAGAATGATGAAATCTGAATTGGTCTTTTGATTAATTATTTTTCTCGGATTCGTAGATAATAATTCTATCAATCTTTCTTTAGAAATTACATTTTCCAGTTTCTTATTCAACAAGCCAAAAGCCGTTTCTAAACCAATGATGCCAAAATCTGCCACTTCAAACTCTACGTTTTTTTCATCGATGTTTAAAGGTGTGTGTTGGGTTGAAGTACAATCTATGGTTCCGTCTTTCAGTCCTTCAATTAGAGCCTGCTGGTCGTCTTGTGTTCTCAAAGGCGGAAATACTTTGTAATTGGAATCGAAATTTTTTACATCACTTTCATCACTGATTAAATGATGTACAAATACCGAACAAGTAACATTTAATTGCTCTGCTTTAGCCTTTCTTATTAGCTCTATACTTTCTTTAGTAGAAATTCCGACGAAATGCAGTTTGCCGCCTGTGTATTTCAGTAATTCGATATCGCGCTGCACTACAGAATATTCCGACAAGTTCGTGATGCCTTTCATACCCATGCGCACCGAAACTTCGCTTTCATTCACTTGTCCGTCTCCGACCAGCGTTTTATCGAAAGGCATCGTGATGATTAATCCGTTGAACGGCTGCACATATTGCAAGGCACGCAACAACACACCGCTGTCTTTGATACCATGTGGCACATCGGAAAAAGCAATGGCTCCTGCATAATGCATATCCAGCATTTCCGTCGGTGTTTTGCCATCAAAATTTTCCGTTACGGCACCAATTGGCAAAATAGTAATCGGTGTGTTTTTTGCATTATTGAGAATATATTCTACTTGCGCTTTAGTTTGGGTAATAGGGTGGTTATTTGCGGTTGCACAAATAGTAGTGAAACCACCTGCAATCGCTGCATTGGCTACAGACGATATATCTTCGCGGTATTCAAAACCCGGATCATTGATATTGACATATAAATCGCAGAAACCAGGTGCAAGATAAGAACCGGAAAAGTCTATTATTTCAAGGGCTGCATCTTCAACTGCTGCACCAATTTTTGCAATCTTTCCGTTTTCAATTAAAACATTTACTTTTTTTCCGTTATGTTCGGAAGTCTTGTCTAAGACAGTGATATTTTTAAGCAGGTAGCTGGTCATTTCCAAAATCGTATTAACAATACTTCAATCAACAGGAACAACAGCGACAAAATTACGCAAAGTT
>DAOORG010000112.1:0-7896 GCA_035389165.1 Chitinophagales bacterium | reverse complement strand
AATAAAGTTGAACAATTTACCGTTGGCAACGACAGAAATTTAGATACATTGCTTGCTAAATATGATGTTTTAGGTTCATTGGCACATACTAAAATGCTGGCCGAAGTTGGGTTGCTTTCTAAAGATGAGTTATCACCTATTCAACAGGCATTAAAAGATATTTATAAAGAAATTGAGAAAGGCAATTTTTCCATTGCCGATGAAAGTGAAGACATTCACAGCGAAATAGAATTTCGTCTGACGCAAAGATTAGGTGATATTGGAAAAAAAATTCACAGTGGCAGAAGCCGAAACGATCAGGTTTTATTAGACATTAAGCTATTCACAAGAAATGAAATTGAAGAAGTAGTTATTCTTTCCAAAAAATTATTTGACACGTTCATTCAATTGTCCAACACACATAAAGACAAACTAATTCCCGGCTATACGCATTTGCAACTGGCAATGCCAAGCAGTTTTGGTTTGTGGTTTGGTGCCTATGCAGAAAGTTTAGTAGATGATATGCAAACGCTTTATGCTGCATTTACTTTAGCGAATAAAAATCCGTTAGGTTCTGGCGCAGGATATGGTGGCTCCTTCCCTTTAAACAGAAAATTAACGACAGAATTATTGGGCTTTGAAGATTTAAATTACAATGTTGTCTACGCGCAGATGAATCGTGGTAAAATGGAAAAAAATGTAGCATTTGCTCTTTCAAATATCGCAGCAACACTTGCAAAATTTGCTATGGATGCCTGCTTATATATGAATCAGAATTTTGGTTTTATTTCTTTTCCGGATGTGTTGACGACAGGCTCATCTATCATGCCGCACAAAAAAAATCCTGATGTTTTTGAACTCATCAGAGCCAAATGCAACAAACTGCAAAACTTGCCGGCACAAATAAATGCTATACTTACCAACTTACCATCTGGTTATCATCGTGACTTGCAAATTATTAAAGAAGATTTTTTCAATGGTTTTAGTGAACTAAAAGCTTGTTTAGAAATGACAACACTAATGTTGGAAAACATCATCGTAAAAGATAACATCTTAGAAGATGAAAAGTATAAGTTACTCTTTACGGTGGAAAGTGTAAATGAATTGGTTAACCAAGGAATGCCATTCAGAGATGCTTATATAAAAATTGGTAAAGAAGTGGAAGCCGGAAACTATCAGAAACCAACTTCGCTACAACATACACACGAAGGCAGCATCGGAAATTTATGCAATGAAGCAATAGAAAAAATGATGCAGCAAACAATAGCACAATTTCCATTTAAGAAAATAAAAGATACTTTAGAAAATTTAGTGAAATAAATCCTAAATCACCAAAGGTTTCAAAAACATTCAAGGTTTAAATAAATATTGGCAGAGTTTTTGTAATATGTCGCTAAAACAACTTATTTTTAGTCAAAATAATAAAAAAGCATGAAGAAAGTAACAAGTCTATTATTAGTCGCCACACTATTTTTGGCAAATGTGTCGTACGCACAAAGCGTAACGGAAATGATTCCTAAAGTAATGGCAGCCATGGGAAATGCCAAAACGATGACCTATCATTTTTTAGCACAGGAAAGAATGAAGGACGGAAAATTCGCAAAAACAGATTGTGAATTTAAAGTAATTGCTTCACCATTTAAGGTATATGCAAATGTAAAATTACCGGAAGTTGCTCAATTAAGATATGAAAGTGCTGTATCAAAAGAAGTAAACGTAAAAAAAGGAATTATAAAAATAAATTTAAGTCCTACCAATAAATTAGTTTTAAAAGGTCATAATCCTGTTACAAGAGCAGGTTTTGCAACCATCAAAAAAATATTGGAAACCAGTATTGCACAACGTAAAGGTGCAGACTTATCCAGTTATGTTAAAGTATTAGGTACTGTAAATTGGGATGGAAAAGATTGCTGGAAAGTTGAAATTATCGATGATGAATATAAAATCACTGATTATACCGTTGCTGCCGGCGAAACATCTGTTTGGACGATTGGTAAAAAACTGGCAATTTCTGAATATAAAATTAAAGAATTAAACAACATTGGTGATGATGTAAAACCAGGTCAGAAAATCAAGATTCCTTCTGCATACGCTAAGAAAACAACATTGTATATCGACAAATCAAACTACTTGCCTATCTACCACAAAATGGAAGATGAAAAAGGCGTTTACGAAATATTTGAATTTAAAGACTTGAAATTAGGTGTTAACTTTACAGATGCTGATTTCGAATTTAAATAACAATAGATGAAAATTTAAAAGTCCGGATTTTCCGGACTTTTTTTATTTTAGCTTCAACCCAATGTAATATCCTGCAAACGCCAATCCAATGCCAACGACATTAGTCAGTAAAATATAGAGCATCGAAACCAGTAACATTCCGTCTTTCAACAATTTCATGTTTTCCAATGCAAAAGAAGAGAATGTGGTGAATCCACCTAAGAATCCAATAAATAAAAGCAGTCTGAGCTTCTCATCCAACAATCCATTAACTGCAAGCAAACCATACAAAAATCCGATTAATAATGAACCTGTAATATTAACAAAGAAAATTCCGGTTGGAAATGAATACGAATATTTAGCAGTAATAAGTTCCGAAAGCCAGAAACGAATTAAGCTACCTGCAGCACCGCCAGCAAGAATATATACGTATTTCATACACGTCAAAACTATAAAAATTGTGTGACAATTTATGAATTTTAAAGCATCTGACTAATTATCAAGAAATTAACAAAGATTTAGAACGGAATTTATACCTGAATCCTTAATTTCGGAACAGATTTTGCAACCTAATCTGAAAAACATTTTATGAAAAAATATTGTACATTTTTTTTACTCATTTTATTTACTACACTTACTTTTTCACAATCCAACGATTTTAATATTTCAGTCACCGTAAAAGGCATGGAAAACCAGATAGGTATTTTGGCATTTTATCTGGGTGAAAAACGATATGTAAAAGATACTTTACAATTTGATGCAAAAGGTGTAGCCACATTAAAAGGTAAAAAAGATATAGCAGCCGGTGTCTATTTAGTTGCCTTTCCATCCATGCGTTTTAATTCTTTTGACATTATCATAAATGAAACTAGTTTTAGTATTGCAACAGATACCACAGATTTCATAAAAAATGCAGTCGTAAAAAACTCTACAGAGAACAAGCAAATGTTTGATGACATGAAGTACATGATGCCTTTAGGTATAAAAAATGATTCTCTTCAAAAAAAGCTGAAAATATTAGCTAAAACAGATTCATCATACAAAATAATTGCAGCTGAAATAGATGGTATTTCTAAAAAAATCACAGCACACAGAAAAGAAATGGTGAAAAAACATCCGACAACTTTCTACACAAAACTTTTGAAAATGATGTTGGAAATTGATGTTCCGGAAGGAGAAAGAAATAAAGATGGCAGTTTAGTGGATACGTTTCATAATTTCCATTACACACAACAACATTATTTCGACAACATAGATTTCTCAGATTCAGGCTTAATCAGAAGTCCTGTTTTTCAGTCGAAAATATTGAAATATTTTGATGCATATACGTTTCCGCAACCGGATTCAATCATACAATCTATTGACAAACTCATCGATAAAAGCAGAGCAAATAAAGAGATGTTTCAGTTTTGTCTGAATGAATTATTTATGAAATATGCAAAAAGTGAAATCATGGGTCATGATGCCATTTATGTATACATGGCAGATAAATATTACCTGAGTGGTGAAGCGTGGTGGGCAACCGAAAAAAGTCTGGTAGAATTGCGTGATCGTGTGGAAGCGGTGAAACCAACCTTAATAGGAAAAATTGCACCTAACTTTATTGTTCAGGATACATTTGGCAGAATGCAGGTTTTTCATGATTATGTAAATAAAAATAAATACACGGTGCTTGTATTCTGGAACTCAGATTGCGGTCACTGTCAGAAAGAAATTCCTCTCTTGAAAAAAATATATACCGATTCACTGCAAGCTTTAGGTGTCCGTGTATTTGCGGTTTCTACAGAACAAACAGACAGTTCATTCAGAGCGTTTGTAGCAAAAAATTGTGCGGATGACTGGATGACATGTGCAGATATGCGTGGTGTCAGTGCTTTCCGAAAAGAATACGATGTGATTGCAACACCGAAAGTTTTTATTGTAGATCAGAAATATAAAATCGTAGCCAAAAGCATGCCGGTAGACAATATCGTTGGCTTTGTAAATTTCCTGAATAGTTTAGAAGCACGAAAGAAAGAAGAAAAGTAATTGCAGATTATTTTATGATACTAATTGCTGATTTGTTTGAAATCAAGCATTAAGTATTAATCAAAATCAACCGTACCAAATTCTTTAATACCTGTTAGTTTTAAACTGATTTCCCATAATCTTCTTGAGTTTTCAGAACTAATCGCTTCCATGGATGGTATGGTTGGATTTTTTCGATACCAGTACAAGCCTGTTTTTCCTTGCACTTCTGGAGCCGTTGCCAGATAAATAGAGGTCTCCGCTCCTTTTTCCGGTGTCGTTAAAACAAAACCGAAATTATTCATTAAAAATTTCAGCATAGGATTACCGCTTCTTCCAAAATTAGAGTTGATATTTCCAGGATGCAAACAATTAGCTGTAATATTTGTATTTTTTTTGAGCTGATAAGCTAGTTCTTTGTTGAACAAAATATTACACAATTTTGATAAGCCATATTGAATCCAGGAATTGAAAAATTTCTCTGCCTGCAAATCATCCCAACGCATATTAGTGAAACGATGTGCCAGAGATGCAACATTGACCACACGGCCACTTTCTGATGCTTTCAGTAAATCCAGCAAATAATGAGTTACTAAAAAATAGCCAAGATGATTAGTGGCAAACATCATTTCCAATCCGTCTTCATTCACCTGACGTTCGCCTAGAATAACACCTGCGTTATTAATAAGCACATCAATGTGATTGTACTTCATCCGAAATGCTTTTGCAAATTTTTTAATCGAAGCATGTGAACTGAAATCACAGAGAAATAAATCACAGTTGTTCAAACCGGTCAATGCATTGATATCTTCCTGAACCGCTTTTGCTTTCTGTTCATTGCGACAAACCAACACTACCTGTGCACCCATTTTTGCAATCTCTGTTGCAGTTACTCTGCCAATTCCTGAATTTCCTCCTGTTATAACAACTATCTTGCTTTTCATTTTGCTGTAATCTGATTTCTAATTATTGGTTTATTTTATTCGCTACATCTTTCCAGTATGAAAAAAAAGTTGCATTGTTCTCATACTTATCCGGTGAAATATAAATTGTCTTTTTAGGTGCTCTTGTTTTTAATTGCACGTAAATTCTATAGTTATCATTATCATTAAATGAGATACTTTGAATGTTATCAAACAATACTGAAATGGATGCTTCTTTGTACAAAAAAGAGGTATTTTTCAATTGAAAATGCACACCACTCATATCATATTCCGCGTCAGCATCAATAAGCACATTTTTTCTAACAATAAAGATACCTATTAGAACAAGAACAACGCTGCCACCAATACTATAAATGTGTTGCATTGTTTCACTCACTTTTAAAAGCTGTAAAACATACATCACCAATAGATAAACAGCCGTCAATGCTAATGGAAATAAAATTAAGCCAATTAGTTGCTTATATAATTCAGAATACTTTACAGCACATCTCATTTAAGTGTGAAATTACAAAAATCTGTTTGCATTCCATTTTATTACATAAAAAAAGACAGTCCAAAAGAACTGTCTGAATTTTCCCGAACGAAGTTATTTTATTAAGCTGCTTCTATATCGCTAAACATACCTATAAATTTCAACATCGCACCTAAGTTGCTGATTTTGATTTTTCCCATCATTACAGCCATTTGTCTGTTCACACGACCTTCTTCTGCATCTTCAAAATCTGTTGCCAATGCTGAGATTACACAATCTGCCTCACCGGATAAACCTTCTGTTACAGTACATACGCCTTCTGCAACATTTACGGTAAATTCTCCGCCTGTTTCTCCTTCTAATTGAAAATGAAAAACACCTGTTTGACCTGCTGCTTCTTCTGCTTTTAAACGACTTGGTAAAGCCAATACGATTTCTTTTGCTGTCATTTTATTTGATTTTTTGTTTGATAATTAAATGTTGATTCAAAAGTAAAAATTTATTTTTAAATAACCAAATTTTTACCAAACGTTCGTTTGTTAATAACTTATAAATTACTGATATACTGCAAAATACAAATTATTAACATAAATTTTACACAAAATATTTTACCAAACGTTTAGTCAAATAGAAAGAAATTGCGTAAACTTGTTCATCTGATTAATCCATAAATCTGTTCATCCAAATTCAGACTACTATGAGCGTTATAAAATCAAAAATAAATACCAACTCAGCAGCATATAAAGACAACTACCAAAAGATGCTCGCAAAAATTGAAGAGTTGAATAAACACTTGAAACAGTCCTTATTTCAAGGTGAAGAAAAACATGTAGCAAAAGCCAAAGCACAAGGGAAATATTTAGCACGCGAACGCATAGAATTGTTATTAGATCAGGATTCACCATTCTTAGAATTATTACCATTGGCTGGTCTAGGTGTAAAAGGTGGTTTTGGAACCGGTGGCACTATGGTTTCAGGCATCGGTTTTGTTTCCGGTAAAATGTGTTTGATAACAGCAAATGTTGGAACGAACAAAGGTGGCGCTATTGATATTGCAACCTTGAAAAAAGCATTGCGTATTAATGAAATTGGCGTAGAAAATAATTTGCCTGCAATTAACCTGGTTGAAAGTGCAGGTGCAAATCTTCCAGATCAAGCACAGGTATTTAATTTAGGTGGAAATAATTTTAAAGAAATTACACGTCGTTCTAAAAAAGGAATTCCAACCATTTCTATTGTGTTTGGTAACTCAACGGCTGGTGGCGCTTATATTCCAGGCATGAGCGATTATGTCATCATGATCAAAAATAAAGCAAAAGTTTTTTTAGCAGGACCACCATTAGTGAAAATGGCAACTAACGAAATTGTGGATGATGAAACTTTAGGCGGCGCTGAAATGCATTCCAAAATCTCAGGTGTTTCCGATTACTTAGCACAAGATGAATTAGATGGAATCAGAATTGCACGTGAGTTAATGGCAAATTTAAATTCTAATTCTCAAATCTCAAATCTCAAATCTCAAATCTCTTACAAAGAACCAAATTATCCAATCGATGAATTATTAGGAATAGTATCTGTAGATACTAAAGTTCCGTTTGATTGCCGCGAAGTGATTGCACGTATTGTAGATGGTTCTGAATTTCATGAATTTAAAAAAGAATATGGTTCGACCTTGATTTGTGGATTTGCGAAAATACATGGTTATCCAATTGCCATTATCGGAAATAATGGTGTTTTATTCAATGATTCTGCCAATAAAGGCGCGCACTTTATACAGTTGTGCAACATGAACCACACTCCTATTTTATTCTTACAAAACATCACCGGTTTTATGGTTGGTAAAGAATACGAACAAAACGGTATGATTAAAGATGGTGCGAAAATGATTAACGCCGTTTCCAACTCTGAAGTACCGATGTTTACCTTGATGATGGGTGCAAGTTTCGGTGCAGGTAATTATGCCATGTGCGGTCGGGCTTACAATCCACGCTTTTTATTTTCCTATCCAAACTCTATGATTGCCGTAATGGGTTCGGAGCAATTGGCTGGCGTAATGCAGATGGTAAGCCGTGAAGCAGCAATAAAATCAGGACAACAATTTGATGAAGCACAAGCTGCACAAATGAAAGAGTTTATGAAAGGTGAAATTGAAAAACAAAGCAATGCATTTTTCGCAACCGGTCAACTTTGGGACGACGGCATCATCGATCCAAGAGATACACGAAATGTATTTGGTTTAGTGCTAGCATTAACTTATATGAACGAAGTTAAAGG
>DAOORG010000111.1:0-7953 GCA_035389165.1 Chitinophagales bacterium | reverse complement strand
TAGTATCTGTTAAATATATTAGTGGCAAAAGTCACCATAAAGGAGTTGCTTTTCAGTGTCGCGGTTCCGGCAAGATCCGTTGTGTATTTCCTGAATTGCAATTTCCCTTCCACCACCATGTTAATTTTCGGATTGATGATGAAGCCTGCGCGAATGTCGTGATCTATGACTTTGTACGGAAATCCGTTTTGAATTTTTACGTTTGTGGTATTGGTGGCCAGTGATGCAATATCCAGAATATTATTGCCGAAATTCTGATTGATGGCTGAGTCAGCAGCGGATTGAATAAACGACATTTTATATGATGTATAAAAACGCTTATATTGGTAATTCACCATAACGAGCAACTCATTAAAATTTGCACCCATTGGGTGGCCAAGCGACTGATTATAGTGTGAATAGCCTATTGCGGTATCTTCACCCTGATAGCTGAAAGGACGAACGCTGTTGTATTCTGCCTGAAAGTTCAGGTTTTTCACACCGCCTACATCAAAGTATTTGACACCTGCCTGCCAGCCCATTCTGCGGTCTGCTGTGTTTTTCTTTCCGTATTTATTGATCATAAATTGTCCGTAGAGCACCACATATTTTGGACAAGTTACTTTTACATTTAATCCGTAAATTTTTGTAGTGTTGTCGTCCAGTTTCTTTTGAAATGCTCTTGCTCCAATCAATGGATTCAGGAAATTATAATCGAAGAAATTATTGCCTTTCGGTGTTGTTCTTCTCCAGGTGATTCCTTCAAAAACGCCGATTTGCAGAAACTTTGCCGCGTCAATACTGAAATAGTTGAAATTGGCTAGCTTACGCGGAAAACCTTGTCCGAAATCGTTGAAATTTTTTAAATTATCGATTAATTCTGCATAGATTGCCGTGTATTTGATTCGCCACACATTGGTGGTAAATTGCAAATATGGATATGTATATGCATTATCAGACAAAAATAAAGAGCGATAGCCATCACCAATAAAGTGTTTTCCGTTGCCTACCTGAATATTAAACTGTTTTACCGGTGAATAGGAAATATAGGCATTGATGCTGGAAAAATCCAATCCTTGTTTGCCTCGGTTTCTGATGTTTCCTTCACCAGGCACTACACCGGTTTGAGCATTGTATATATTTACATAGGTTGGAAATTTGCCAACGGTGTTTAAAAATGCGGTATAAATGGTAACTTTTTGTCCGATGTCTGCGCGCAACTCCAACCCTTTTAAGTTATAGCTCAACAATTTTTTAGATGCCAGATCATACCCGAATCCGATATTTAAAATGGGATTCAGTACTACATGCACTTTTCTTTTTTTGTAGGCTTTATCGTAAATATTATCTTCGTAAAACACAGAATCTTTAGCCAGAATTTTTCCGTAGTGTTTAACATATCCATCTTCATCAAATTCCAGTAAATTCTCATATCCTACTACATTTACCAGCTTGCTGAACCAATTAGTATGTGGCACTCTTTGAAAATGTTGTACAGTATCCGGATAAACAAACTTATAGACTTCGGCTGCATTGTATGGCTTTACCGCAGAATGAAAGGAAGCCTTATCCCATGCGTTGAGTGACTTCTCATAACTGAGTGTCATATTTCTGTTAAGTGGTAAATTTTCTTGTTGTGCCTGAGCAAAAACAGCAGAAGATAACAGCAGCAGTAAGAGTAAGTAGTTGTTAGAATGCATTTTCTTCACCTCGAATCATATTGATAATAGTCATAATAATAATCTTAACATCCAGTCCGAAACTCCAGTTTTCGATATACCAAACATCTGCACGTACTCTTCCTTCCATATCATTTACATCTTTCGTTTCTCCACGATAACCGTTTACCTGTGCCCAACCGGTGATGCCTGGTTTGACCAAATGCCGAACCATAAATTTATCAATAATTTTGGAATATTCTTCTGTGTGTTTCAACATATGTGGTCTTGGGCCAATTACAGACATCTGGCCGAAGAATACATTGATGAATTGTGGCATCTCATCCAGGTTGGTTCTGCGCAGCAATTTACCAATCGGTGTAATACGCTGGTCGTCTCTGGTAGCTTGTTTGTAATGTGCATCACTATTGATGTACATGGTACGAAACTTGATTACTCTAAACGATCTGTTTTTGATGCCGGATCGTTCCTGAATAAAGAAAACCGGTCCTTTTGAAGTGAGTTTTATGATGAGTGCAACCAACGGAATAAACCACCATAAAATAAAAATAAAAACAAGTACGGAAAATCCGATATCGAATAATCTTTTTATGAAACGGTTGACAATATTTTCCAGCGGTTCATTTCTTAATGTCATCACCGGAATCTGACCATAATAATCTATTTCTACTTTATTTAAATGATGCGTAAGAAAACGAGACAAATCCGGTACTATTTTTACCCGAATTAAATTTTCATCACAAAACTCTATAATTTCCTTGATTCGTTCTTCTTCCTGATAAGGCAATGCACAAAACAACTCATCTATCTGGTGTTCTCTTGCATACTTTTTGGCATCTTCCACATTTCCCAGAATATGTTTTTGTATTTCCGGATTGTATTTTTTCGGATCGTCGTCATAAAAACCTAAAAACTGATATCCATATTCTATTTTATGCTCCAGCATGTTTTTAAATTCCTGTGCTGTATCTCCTGCACCGATAATCATTACCTTTCTGTTGTTAAAGCCTCTGGCTCTGTATATACGAACAATTTTGATGAACCCGAAACGCCATATAGTTGTTAATACTAACGCTGTGACATACGTTATCATCAGCACTTCTCTCGATAATTTAAATGTTTGATTAAAATCCTTAAAGATGACGATGTAAGAAAATGACAATAAAATTTCGAAGAAAAACAACCTTAATAATGCAGATAATAGTGTAAAGAAACGTGTGTTTCTATACATATCGAAGGTGCCGGAAAGCTGCGCGGCAAAAAGATAAATGATATTCAGGTAAATCCAGAGTTGCAGATACTTCGTATCAAACATAAACCTGAAATTCCAGCTAAAAATATGACCAATTGCATATGATACATTTAAGATGAGTAAATCACCTAATGCGTGTATCAATACGTATAAATTGGTTATTCTTTTTTTCATCTTTTCAATCAGCTTGCCTGATTACCGTCAATTCAATTAAAATTCCGGCTTTCAGAATTACTTCATTTTTTATAATAATCTAAACTAAAAAAATGTTTACGGCATTTTTATTATAACTAAAGCTTCTTACTTATACTTAGTTGTATATTTCTTCAAATACGTTGCAAAAATACAATTCTGTGCTCAATCAACATATTAAATATTACTTTAAATTATCTATTCTTGTAAAATTACATCAGAAACATTAAAAGAGTTTATCTAACCTTGTTTTCTTATCAAATTAATTTAGTATTTAGCCAATTATAAGTACCTATTTATCACTGTGATAAGTATTTTTTTGTAGTTTGTGTATATTTTTTTATCGAGTTTTTATGGAATTTACTTCGTTTCGGTATCTTAATAGTATAAATTTGTTAATCGAAAATTCAGAATCATTATGAGCAAAGAAGAAAAAGCAGCAAAAGAAGCACCGAACGAAAAGGCGAAAGCGCTTTTATTAACCTTAGAAAAACTAGACAAACAATACGGTAAAGGTACCGTGATGAAATTAGGAGATAACAGCATTGTAGAATCTGAAGTGGTACCTACGGGTTCGCTAGGGTTGGATTTAGCGCTAGGAATCGGCGGATTTCCTCGTGGAAGAATCATAGAAATCTACGGACCTGAATCTTCCGGTAAGACGACGTTAGCAATCCATGCCATTGCACAAACACAGAAACGTGGCGGCGTTTGCGCAATTATTGATGCGGAACACGCATTTGATAAAAAGTATGCAGAAGCACTTGGCGTAGATACAGACAACCTTTATATCACTCAACCGGACGACGGTGAGCAAGCGTTAGATATTGCAGAGCAACTCATTCGCTCAGCTGCTATTGATTTAGTGGTGGTGGATTCAGTGGCCGCATTGGTGCCGCGCAGCGAAATTGAAGGCGAAATGGGCGACAGTAAAATGGGTTTGCATGCGCGTTTAATGAGTCAGGCTATGCGTAAATTAACCGGTGCTATCAGCAAAACAGACTGCAGTTGTATTTTTATTAATCAATTACGTGATAAAATCGGTGTGATGTTTGGTTCTCCGGAAACTACTACCGGTGGTAATGCTTTGAAATTCTATGCATCTATCCGTTTGGATATTCGCCGTGCAGGACAAATCAAAGACAAAGAAAACAATGTGATTGGTAACAATACAAAAGTGAAAGTGGTGAAAAACAAATTGGCGCCACCGTTCAAAGTTGCTGAGTTTGATATTATGTTTGGAAAAGGTATCTCAAAAGAAGGAGAAATTGTAGACATAGGATCTGAATTAGGCATTTTGCAAAAAAGCGGTGCATGGTATAGCTACGAAGGTCAGAAAGTTGGCCAAGGTCGCGATGCGGTGAAACAACTCTTGCTGGACAATCCGGGTATGATGGATGAAATTGAAGCGAAAATAAAAGAACGTTTGTTGCCAGCTAAATAGTTTCTAGGTCTATGAGATTAAGTAGCGTCTTTGCTGTTGTCATTCTATTGGCAGCTGTTTCTTCTTGTAAAAAGCAGTATTTTGAAAACATTGATTATGTTCCGTTAAAATTTGCAATTACAGATACTGTATTCAATCAATTTGTTCAGGATTCATTATTTGCACAGATAAAAACAGTAATTAGAGATCCAGCTCTTGGTGTAGTTGAAATTTCCACACCAGTTGCCCTATCAGGAACAGAAGTTATCAATAACAACAATTACAAAATATATTCTGTAAATTTTGCATCTATTTACAATGAGTTCAATCCTTTATATTTTGTTGTTAAAATAATCAACATTAACAATGGAAGCATCGTTTCGTCAGAAAGACTAACTGTTATTTCCGGACCTGCCAGTAATGTTGAATGTAAGAAAAGAGTTTGCAGAACTTCTGCTAGTATTAATGCATTTACATACAACAATAAAACGTACAATATCGATTTTGAAGACAGAAATAAAACGGTACTTCTGTTTAAATGAAAATGTAATATAAAAAATCCCGCAGTTGCGGGATTTTTTATTATTCAGATTGTACAGATGGAACACATCCTTTTTGTGCCGGTGGAACATAATAAGGATTCTTTAAGTTCTTTTTACATGTAGCGTACAACGGATATTTTTTTAACTTCTTATCCAGCTTCGCAAATAATTGTTTTAGCTTTTCCTTGTCTAACGTTGCACAATCAAGCTTATTTTTTATAAAATCCAATGCCAGAAATGAGGTGTTGTGCTCAAGATAATATTGATATTCCATATCGCTTGCCAAACTATCCAGCCTGTTTATTTCTAATTCATTGTCCTTATAAAAACTATTGGCATCATCCAATCTTGCTTTTGCCGTTGTGTCTTTTTTTCTGTAAAAATCATCCATTGCCTGCCAAGAACGAATTCGATATGCTTTCGAAAGATAATTTATACTATCTCGGATATTCAATATGCTAAAAAAGTCGTTATTCAGAGGTGAATTTTCAACATTAATCTTGTAAGTATCCATGTCATAATACACATCATAAACACCATCATGCACCCAAAAGACTTTATTAGAAGGCAATAGGTTATTTGCCATTATCATTACCGGAAACGGATTGGAAACGGTTAATTTTATGACTGCAGTTGACAAACCGATTGTATCATAATAATAGACACTATCTTCCATAGAAATATAAATTAAACTGTTGGTGTCTTTTGGCAAATTGTTAAGGTGTAGTGTAATAGTTGCATTGTTTTTTCCATTTGCAGTAAAAAGATGAAAACAAATAACAAACAACAAAAGAATATATCTGAAATGCATACTTAAAATTACACAATTACAATCAATCATACAAGATATATTCATTATTTATAACAAAATTCTTTTTTAACCTTAAGAATTTCGATATTCGTATTTCAATCACACACGATATGGTATTTTTATTTCAAATGATTACGATGGCAGATTTTAAAGAGCATTGGTGGCTCTATCTTTCAATGCCTATCATCGCATCTGTCATTGGCTACGGCACAAAAATCGTCGCCATCAAGATGATGTTTGAACCATTAGAATTTTTTGGCATCAAACCATTTCTCGGCTGGCAAGGCATTATTCCGCGCAAGGCAGCCATCATGAGTACCATTGCCTGTGATACACTAACATCAAGATTAATAAAACCGGAAGAAATTTTTGCGCGTTTAGACCCGAACAGAATAGCACAGGAACTGGAAAAACCCATGTTGCCTATCGTAGAAAAAATCACACACGATGTAATGAGTCATTACCAGCCTGGCTTGTGGGAAAGCATTCCGGAAAATGTAAAAAAATTACTCATCAAACAAATACAGCAACAATCACCGGATATGGTGCGCCAGCTGATGCAGCAAACCAAAGACAACTTAAACGAAGTATTTGATTTGAAAGATATGGT
The DNA here is from genome assembly GCA_035389165.1 of Chitinophagales bacterium. Lineage (GTDB taxonomy): Bacteria > Bacteroidota > Bacteroidia > Chitinophagales > JADIYW01 > JADJSS01. The sequence goes on along the minus strand of DAOORG010000111.1, from coordinate 1,465 downwards.
GGTGACAAATCTGACGAAAGATAAAAAACTGCTCAACAAAATATTTCTGGAAAGTGGCGAAAAAGAATTCCAGTTCATTAGAAATTCAGGAATTTATTTCGGCTTTTTAATTGGGTTGGTACAAATGATTGTGTGGATGTTGACACAAGAGCCCTTGATTATGCCGATTTTTGGTTTATTTACGGGTTGGTTCACCGACTGGCTGGCTTTAAAAATGATTTTCCTGCCAAAAACACCTAAAAAATATCTTGGATTGTTTACATGGCATGGCTTGTTTTTTAAGCGACAAAAAGAAGTGGCTTCTGCCTATGGCGCTTTAATTGCTAAAGAAGTGTTGACGCCAAGCAATATGATAGAGTCTATTTTGACAGGTAAATTATCCGATAATTTGTTCAACATGATTCAAAAAAATGTGCAGCAAATGGTAGACGAACAAGCTGGTGTGTTGAAACCGGTAGTGGTATTTGCAGTAGGTTCTGACAAATACAAAGCGATGAAAACGGCGATTACCGGTAATATGGTGAAGCAGTTGCCGGTTGCACTGAAACATATAGAAAAATATGCCGAAGACGCGATGGATATTCAAAATACATTAGTGAGCAAAATGCAGGAACTGACACCAGATGAATTTGAAGGCGTACTGCGACCAGCCTTTAGACAAGATGAATGGATTTTGATTACGGTGGGTGCTGTCTTAGGTTTTATGGTAGGTGAACTACAAGTGTTACTGATGGAACATTTTGTGTTGCATTAACGAAAAAATATTTTGTGTTTATAGTTTTTTCCAATCGGTTGGTGTCCTCACCAACCATTAGAAGTCTTGCTCCGTGTAACTCTGTGAAATTTACATCTGCATTCATTTAAACAATTCTTAACTTCCCGCTAATGCAATGCATGCATTCTTTTTGTAATTTTATTTGATTCATCATTTCAATTATTACAATTAGTTGTTTCACACAAAATAGTGAACGATAAATTGTCAACCAACAAACAAAATGAACAACAAGGTTTTTATTTTTGACACCACCTTAAGAGACGGCGAGCAGGTGCCGGGCTGCCAGTTAAATACTATAGAAAAAATTGAAGTGGCGCTCGCATTAGAAGCTTTAGGTGTGGATGTGTTAGAAGCTGGTTTTCCCGTTTCTTCACCAGGCGATTTTAAATCGGTGGTAGAGATTACTAAAAATGTTTTTAATCCAACTATTTGTGCACTCACACGTGCCGTTGCTGCAGATATCGATTGCGCCGCAGAAGCTTTAAAATTCGCCAAACGCGGTCGTATCCACACAGGCATCGGCTCATCTGATATTCACATCAAAAATAAATTAAAAACCACACGTGAGAATATTTTAGAGAAAGCTGCCTGGGCCACCAAGTATGCGCGCAACTATGTAGACGATGTGGAATTTTTCTGCGAAGATGCAGGTCGTGCAGATTTGGAATTTTTAGCAAAAATGGTGGAAAC
>DAOORG010000110.1:0-8171 GCA_035389165.1 Chitinophagales bacterium | reverse complement strand
ACAAAAAAAATCCCGGACATTTCTGTCCGGGATGGCCACTATAGTAACACAGCAAGCGCAAAAATAGTAGCATATCTTAGTCGTGAGTTATGAGTCGTAAGTCGTGAGTATTTACTACAACATCACTTTCATTCTCACTCTCACTTTCATATCACTTGTAACAAACCTCTGTCTTTTGCTTCCAGAAGACTTTCGCCCATCAGGAAGATATCTACCTCTCTGGCGCATTCTCTGCCCTCAGAGATGGCCCAAACTACTAAACTTTGTCCTCTTCTCATATCTCCGGCCGTGAATATTTTATCCACCGCAGTTTTGTAGTTGTTGGCTTTAACATTTCCTCTTTCGTCCAGTTCTACAGGTAGCTGCTGCAGCATGCCTTCGTGCTGTGGATGTACAAATCCCATCGCCAGCAAGGCCAGTTCACATGGCAATATTTTCTCTGTTCCTTCAATTTCCACCATTTGTGGTCTGCCATCCACCGTTTTCCACTCTATTTCCGCTATTTTAAGTCCTGTCAGTTCACCTTTGTCGTTGCCGACAAACTCTTTCGTTAAAATCGACCATTTGCGCTCGCAGCCTTCCTCGTGCGAAGAAGAAGTGCGCAACATCATCGGCCACAAGGGCCAAGGCGTGCTTTCTGCTCTGTTTTCAGGTGGTTTGGATAATAATTCTATCTGTGTCACGGAAGCAGCTCTGTGACGGTTAGAAGTGCCCACACAATCAGAACCGGTATCGCCACCGCCAATCACAATGACATTTTTGCCGGTAGCAAAAATATCGCCGTTTTCATATTTCGCACCACGGTGATCTACCTCAGGAGTGATTTCAGAAACCCGTTTGTTTTGTTGTGATAAAAATTCCATTGCAGGAAACACACCTTTAAACTGTCTTCCCGGAATCGGTAAATCTCTCGGCACTGTAGAACCGCCGGATAATATCACCGCATCAAAATTCGTTGCTAAATCATTCAAAGAAATATCTACGCCAATATTGGTATTGGTTTTAAAAACGATGCCTTCTTCTTCCATCAGTTTCACACGTCGCTCTACTACCGTTTTTTCCAGTTTAAAATCCGGAATACCATAACGCAACAATCCGCCAATTCTATCGGCACGCTCAAAAACCGTCACGCTGTGACCGGCTTTATTTAATTGTGCCGCTGCTGCAAGTCCTGCCGGACCTGAACCTACTACAGCAACTTTTTTGCCGGTTCTTTCTTTCGGAATATTGGGTTTAACTAACCCTAATTCAAACGCTTTTTCAATAATCGATTTTTCGATGTGCTCAATGGCAACCGGCGGCTGATTAATACCCAATACACAAGCAGATTCACAGGGTGCCGGACAAATACGTCCGGTGAACTCTGGAAAATTATTGGTAGATAATAAAATGTCTGATGCTAATTTCCAGTCATTATTATAAACGGCATCATTAAATTCAGGAATGATATTGCCCAGTGGACAGCCATTGTGACAAAACGGAACACCGCAATCCATACAGCGTGCTGCCTGTGTTTTAGTTTTCTCTTCCGCAAATTCCAGATAAATTTCCTTGTACTCATTAATGCGTTCTTTCGCATCTTTGTAGGTTGGCAATTCTCTGGTGAATTCTAAAAATCCTGTTGGTTTTCCCATCTTACATTTTTATTTTTTAAACACATAGACACATAGATTTTTATTTCTATGAAAGAATTTATTCTTTTCTATGCCATCTGTTTCAAATTTTATTTTGTTTAATAATCTTCTTTCTAAAAACAACATAGAATTCTATGAATTGACATAGCAGTAAATCTATGTACCTATGTGGTTTATTTTTTATACGTTTACTTTTTCTGCTTTGTTTTTTCTTTCCTGCAATACTTTCTTATAATCGGTTGGCATTACTTTTACAAAGAATTTAGAAGTCACTTCCCAGTTATCTAAAATATTTTTTGCCACATCACTGTTAGTGTATTTCAGATGACGTTCGATATGGTGTTTTAAAATAACTACGTCTTCCGTATCTACATCTTCCAGTTCCACCATTTCCTTATTCACATTTTTAGGAAATGTATTTTCCGTATCATATACATAAGCTACACCACCACTCATTCCTGCTGCAAAGTTTCTGCCTGTTTTGCCAAGTATAATTGCTAATCCACCAGTCATGTATTCACAGCCGTGGTCGCCAACACCTTCTACTACTGCTTTAGCACCGGAATTTCGCACACAGAAACGTTCGCCTGCCATGCCGCGTATATAGGCTTCACCATTGGTAGCACCGTAAAATGCCACATTGCCTATAATAATATTTTCACTTGGTTTGAATGTTCCTTTAGCAGACGGATACACGATTAATTTTCCGCCGGATAATCCTTTTCCAAAATAATCATTTGCTTCACCTTCCAGCTCAAACTTAATACCCGGTGCACCAAAAGCGCCAAAGCTTTGTCCGGCACTTCCAACAAATTTATACTGAATGGTATCTTCCGGCAAGCCAGCACCTTTATACTTTCCGGAAATTTCATAACTCAACAATGCACCCACGGTTCTATCGGTGTTAATGATGTTGAATTGACCTGTGGAAGGAATCTGATTGTCTAAGCTTTCTTTTGCTGATGCAACTAATTGTTTGTCTAATATAGCATCATCTGTAGGATGAGCCTGACGCATTTGTTTATATAAGCCAACTTCCGGTCCAGCTTCTTCTTTATAAATAATCGGACTTAAATCGAGATGCTTGTATTTCCAATGGTCGATGCCATCTCTACGTTTTAATAATTGCGTTTGTCCAACCATCTCATTAATTGTGCGAAATCCTAATTTCGCCATCCACTCACGTAAATCGTTAGCAATAAACGTAAAGAAATTGATGACATGCTGCGGATCTCCGGTGAAGCGAGCACGTAAAATTGGATCTTGTGTGGCAATACCAACAGGACAAGTATTTAAATGACATTTACGCATCATGATACAACCTTCCACCACTAATGCTGCTGTGGCAATTCCCCATTCTTCAGCACCTAATAAAGTAGCAAATGCAATGTCTCTGCCGGTGCGTAACATACCATCTGTTTGTAACACGACGCGGCTGCGTAAATTATTTTTCACCAGTGTCTGATGTGCTTCAGATAAACCCAGTTCCCAAGGCAATCCTGCATGTTTGATAGAAGAAATTGGAGAAGCTCCGGTTCCGCCATCATATCCTGAAATTAAAATAACATCTGATTTTGCTTTGGCAACACCGGCAGCAACCGTGCCGACACCAGCTTCTGCAACGAGTTTGGTATTAATACGTGCTTTCGGATTGGCATTTTTTAAATCAAAGATTAATTGTGCCAAATCTTCAATAGAATAAATATCGTGATGTGGTGGAGGCGATATCAAACCAACACCTGGTGTGGAATGACGAACACGGCCAATCCATTCATCTACTTTATGGCCTGGTAATTGTCCGCCTTCTCCTGGTTTTGCACCTTGAGCTAATTTAATTTGTAACTCATCTGCATTTGCCAGATAATAAGACGTTACGCCAAATCTACCGGAAGCAACTTGCTTGATCGCAGAACGTTCCCAATCACCGTTATCTTTTTTCTCAAAACGAATTTCATCTTCGCCACCTTCACCACAATTGGATTTACCACCAATTCTGTTCATTGCTATAGCCAATGTTGCATGTGCTTCATGAGAGATAGAACCAAATGACATTGCACCGGTGGCAAAGCGTTTCAGAATGTTTTCAACAGGCTCCACTTCTTCAATCGGAACCGGTGTTGCTTTTGATAAATCAAAATCCAGTAAGCTTCGAAGTGTGATTGCTTTTTCTGATTGATTATTTATTTTTTCAGCATATTGCTTATAAATACTATAGTCGTTCTTCTTGGTAGAATGTTGTAGTAAATGAATTGTTTCAGGATTGAATAAATGTGCTTCACCTCTTCGTTTCCATTGGTAGTTACCACCAACTTCTAAATGCGGCGATACATTTTCAATATCCGGAAATGCCAATGCATGACGCTTCAAAACTTCTTTCGCAATTTCATCAAAGCCCATTCCATCTAATCGGGAAATGGAACCGGTAAAACATTTTTCTACTACTTTTTTACTTAAACCCACAATTTCAAAAATCTGAGAACCATGGTAAGACTGATGCGTAGAAATTCCCATTTTAGAAAACACTTTCAGTAACCCATTGCTGGATGCTTTGATGAAATTTTCTACCAGTTTGTCATCTGGTTTATTTAAGTGTTTTAGTTTTTCTTTATTTAAATCAAAAATAGTTTGATAGGCAAGATATGGATTGATAGAGGTTGCTCCATAACCTATATGCGTAGCCATCTGGTGTACTTCGCGGATGTCACCGCTTTCTACGACTAAGGAACAATCGATACGTGTTTTTGTGCGTATTAAATGATGATGAATCGCACCGGTAGCCAGTAAAGACGGAATAGGAGCGAAGTCTTTATTTACACCTTTGTCAGATATAATAATAATATTATTTCCGTTGGCAACGGCATCTTCTGCTTCTTTGCAAATTCTTTCAATGCTTCTTTCTAACGCACCTTTTTTTCCACTGGAATTAAATAGCGCCTGTATGGTGATTACTTTAAAATCAGGGTGATTGATATAACGTAGTTTTGCTATATCGCTGTTGGATAATATCGGTTGACGAATTGCAATTTGTTTACAGTGATGTTCTGTAGTGGTTAATATACTACTGGCTCCGCCTAATGCAGTGAAAGTACTCATCACCATTCTTTCTCGTATAGGATCAATTGGCGGATTGGTTACCTGTGCAAATAGTTGTTTAAAATAGTTGGATAAATTTTGAGACTGATCAGACAATACTGCTAATGGTGTATCGGTTCCCATAGAACCAATAGGTTCATATGCCGTTTCTGCCATAGGTGTTATAATGGTTCTTACGTCTTCTGTCGTATAACCAAATGCCAGTTGTTGTTGTAGTAATTCTTTATGTGATAATTTTTCTTCTTTTATAGTTGATTTAGGTAAATCAGAAAATGTAATCTTATGTTTGTTCAGCCATTCGCGATAAGGATGCTGAGTACAGATGTCTTTTTTCAGTTCATCATCAGAAATAATTCTTCCTTCTTCCATGTTGATGATAAACATTTTTCCCGGTTGTAATCTTCCTTTTTGTATTACTTTTTCTTCTTCCGTTGGAAGTGCACCCGCTTCAGAAGACATTACAACTCTTCCATCGTTATAGACCACAAATCGCGAAGGACGCAATCCGTTTCTATCCAAAGTAGCACCTACCATTTTACCATCTGTAAAACAAATAGAAGCAGGACCGTCCCAAGGTTCCATTAAGCAATCGTGGTATTCGTAGAATGCCTTTTTCCAGTCTTCCATTTGTTCATTGTCTTGCCATGCTTCCGGTATCAGCATCATGATAGCATGTGGCAATGAACGACCAGCCAGGTACAATAGTTCTACCACATTATCCAGGGAAGCAGAATCCGATTGGTCGCGATAGCAGATAGGCATAAACATATCAATCTCTTCTTTGGTGAAGACATCGCATTCCAGTAAATGCTCACGTGTACGCATCCAGTTCAGGTTGCCTTGTAAAGTATTTATTTCACCATTGTGTGCAATGTATCTGAACGGCTGCGCCAGACGCCAGCGCGGAAACGTATTGGTAGAAAATCGTGAGTGCACTAACGCCAAGGCAGACTCAACACTTTCGTCGTTTAGTTCTGGATAGTACTGGCGAACCTGATGTGTAGTGAGCTGTCCTTTATATATAACAGTATGACAGGAAAGATTGGTGTAATAGAACTGATCTTTGCCACCTAATATATAGTTTATTTCACGCACTGTGTGTGCACGAAGCACATATAGCTTGCGTTCCAGTTCAATATCTTCTTTAAAATCAAATTCAGGCTTAATGAATAATTGTTCAATAACCGGCTCTGCAGATTTAGCAGTGGGTCCGATAGGAGAATTATCCGTTGTTATTTTTCTGTAACCTAAGATGGTAAACTTTAATTTCTCTGCTGTTTGTTTTATAAATGCTTTGCATTCATTTCGTTTGGTTTCATCCTGCGGAAAGAAAATAAATCCGGTGCCATATTTACCTAATGCAGGCAATTCTACACCCAGTTTTTTTACTTCATTTGCATAATAATCATGCGGAATTTGCATTAAGATACCAGCGCCATCACCGGTGTTTTCTTCACAACCGCAAGCACCACGATGTTCCATATTTTCCAGCATGGTTAGGGCATCGCGGATAATACGATGAGATTTTTCACCTTTCAGGTGCGCTACGAAACCGATGCCACATGCATCATGTTCCATTTCGGACAGATATAAACCTTTATGTTCGTTTGTAACACTCATATTATAGATAGCAATTTGTAATGAAACAGCTTTTCACAGGCTGATTTTTGCATTTCAGACTGTTTTATAATATTAGCAAAAACTTTCCCCATTTACATAGTCACCTTTTTAAGAAAATCTTAAGCATTGTAAATAATCTTAACAATTCAGTTATAAATTGAATTTTCCAGAGAGGAAATTATACTTTATGAAAAAAAATATGTCAACTATTTTTACAAAAACACAATGTATCTTCTATTTTAAGTAAAAATTAAATAAAAATATTTGCTCATTTTTCTAAAAATAGAAGTTTATACTTGCAAAATAATAATTATTAACATTTAAACGTTCACGCTATGAGAAAAATGATTTTAAGTTTTATGGTTTGTTTTCTGCCAGCCATGTCAACCGTATTTGCACAAACGGATGCAGACAGAATAAAATCACTGGAAGAAAAAGTAGAAATGCTAACTAATCAGCTAGGATTAGACAAAGTGGATTCTTTAGCAGATCCTGAAGAAGCCAAAAAAACATTAAATGAAAAATATGAGGAAAAATTAGAAAAAGTAAAAGCTAAAATTCCTTTCGAAATCAGCGGATCTGCAGATGTATATGTGCAGACTAACTTTAACGGTAAACAAACCAATGCAGTCTTAAACAGAGCATTTGCTCCAAAAGCAAATTCTTTTGAATTAGGTATGATAAATGTTATTATGAAGAAAAAAGTGAAAAAAGTGGGTTTTGTGGCTGACTTAGGTTTTGGCCCAAGAGCAGAAGCTGCAAACAATACACTTTATTCTAACACTATATTAGCCATCAAACAATTATATGTAACCTATGCTCCGGCAGATTTTGTGGAGTTTACCTTAGGTAACTTCAGTACTTTCTTTGGTTATGAATTGATTGAGCCACAAAACAACTTCAACTATTCCACCTCTTTGGCTTTCCAGAATGGTCCATTCTACCATACAGGTTTCAAAGCTAATTTCATGGTGAAGAAATTTAACTTCTTAGTTGGATTCTTCAATGACACAGATACGAAAGCAGACAACGATAGAAATAAATATGTTGGTGCGCAGGCTGGTTACACAGGTGACAATGGCGGCGTGTACTTAAACTTTGTGGGTGGTAATGAACCAACCAGTTTCTTTGTTGATGATACGTTAGAATTTTCTGCTTACAAAAACTACAAAAATTCTTACGACTTAACCGGTTCCATTAAATTAGGAAAAGACAAAAAAGGAAAATTAGGTGTAAACGTTGCTTACCACCAGTTCAGATTTAAAGAAACTAAAGAAAGCAAAGTAACCAGAAATAAATACTTAACTACTTACCTGTACGGACAAGTAGATATCAGCGAAAGAGCCAGCATTGGCGGTCGTGTTGGTTATTTCTACAACCCGGATGGCGTTGCTGCATACGTTGCTGCTCCTGCAAAACACTTCGCAGATTTTACACTTACATCTCATGTAAATATCATCGGCGGATTAAAATTAGTACCTGAATACAGATTCGATTTCTCTAACGAGAAAGCATTCCTTAACAGAAAAGGCGAAGGTACTAAATTCCAAAACGTACTTACTTTAGCTGCGGTTTACGCATTCTAATAAAATACATACTACTTGCATACTTTCAGAGCCCGGATTTCTATCCGGGCTATTTTTTTGATCGCTGATTATTGAGATTAAAAGATTACACAGATTTTGTATACAGAAAATATTCATTAAAAAATTTATCTTTGCAATCTTCTTTCACATTTGGCCACGTGTTGAAATTGGTAGACAAGCTACTTTGAGGTGGTAGTGCCGGAAACGGTGTGCTGGTTCGAATCCAGTCGTGGTCACA
>DAOORG010000109.1:0-8263 GCA_035389165.1 Chitinophagales bacterium | reverse complement strand
CTGACATAATGATGGCATCACGCAAAGACATTCCTTTTTCAGATTCGAATTTTCTTGGTTTCCGAACTTCACCTTTCACTTCTATATCAAATCTGTCAAAGAAATCAGATTTGGAATATATTTCTATTATATCTCTAAAAGTTAACAACATATTATCTGGAGAACTTTTATCTTCAATAACTGCTTGTAAATTAATTTTAAATGAATGCTTTCTAAAATCGTCAAAATTAGTTCTTACTAAATAGGCCTCATCCAGATATGCATCTTCTTTAAGTCCTTGAGCTTTATTAATTAAATCCCAGACTCTGTCTCCTTCTTTCCATTCGTAACGACCTGGCAATAAAACAGAACCCCAAATTTCGTTGTAATTTTTTACTTTATCAGGAATAGATCGAACTCCTATCACATCTCCATTTTTCAGTATTATTTTACCACCAGCAGCTTTTACACTATCAAGATTATAATCAATTAGGATTTGTTTATTTTCGTCATATCTTCTTACTTGAATAACTTTAGTGAAAGCATCCGGCTTATAATTACCGCAGTATTGAAGTAAGTCATAAAAGGTTTCGCCTGGCATCATTTCATATTTACCTTCTCTATTTACAGCTCCTTCAATTCGCACTATATTTTTTTGTGCCGGTACGTAGATATAGTCATTATTATCCAGGAAAATATCATCTTGTTTTTCCGGCGTAAACAGAAATTTGTACAAATCAAAATGACGTATTATTTTGCCATCTCTTTTAATTTGAATGTCTCTGATAGAACCTGATTTAGATGGACCACCGACATAAGCAAGGATGTTGTATGCTGTATTAATTGCAGGAAACGTATATGATCCTGGATTTTCTACGTCACCGACAACATTTATGGTGATAACGCGTGAATAATTTATAGATACATCAAAGTCTGATTTATCTATCATATAAGCATTAGCAAATCGAGTTCTCAATAATGCTTTTGCCTGTTCCAAGGTCAGCCCTTTTAGGTATACTCTACCGATATTTTCCTGTTGAATATAGCCATCTTTATCTATGTAGAAAAGGCGATTATAATCTGCATAACCCCAAATTGAGACAACAATTTGATCACCGACACCTAGTATATAATTCCCAGGTGGTTTAATATCTACAGCGTTGTTGAAGATCTTTACATCTTTTTGTCTGAAATAGGTAAAGCCGTAGATATCAACAGAATCTAATTTCTCTCTCAATTCACGAGTAGCTGTAGCTGTTATTTTTTCAACTGTTTCTGAAGCTTTCTGAGCTTCTTTCAACAATTTATCCGGAGCGTTTATATTTCCTTTTACTTCATTTGCATTCGTAGCATTTCCAATAGCACCTGCTTGTTCATCTGCATCCTTACCTATTGGTGAAAAGCCTTTTGCGATAGATTGAGATTTCTTTGTTTCTTCAGGTTTTAAATCACCTTGTTTAATTTGAAGAGTATCTTCAATTTTTTTGAAAATTTCTTTTACTGTTGGATCCAAATTGGATGCAGGTGGCACAACAGAAGGCAAGGTTGGTGGTATTACAAACTGTGCTTTTAATGTTACCGACAAAGCAACAAATAGACAAACAGTAAATATTTTTATTGTATTCTTCATACTAAGCAAGTTCATATTGTTTTTTATAATAGTTAAGGTATTCACCTGAAGTTACATGTTTCAGCCAATCTTCATTTTGCAGGTACCAGTCGACTGTTTTTTCCAATCCTTCTTCAAATTGGAGAGATGGCATCCATCCTAATTCATTATTTAATTTAGTTGCGTCTATAGCATAACGTTTATCATGCCCAGGTCTGTCCTTCACATAAGTAATTAATTGCGCTGATGTACCCGAAACTCTGTCTAATTTTTTATCCATGATGGCACACAGTAATTTAATCAAATCAATGTTCTGCCATTCATTAAAACCACCGATGTTATAGGTTTCGCCTACTTTTCCTTTATGATAAATAACGTCTATAGCTGCTGCATGGTCTTCCACAAACAACCAATCTCTGGTATAATCTCCTTTTCCATAAACAGGCAGTGCTTGATTATTTTTGATATTATTGATAAATAAAGGTATTAATTTCTCCGGAAACTGGTAAGATCCGTAGTTATTTGAACAATTAGATATTACGATTGGCAAATGATATGTATTTTCATAAGCACGGACAAAGTGGTCTGAACTTGCTTTAGAAGCTGAGTAAGGTGATCTTGGATCATATGCTGTTTCTTCCGTAAAGAAACCTGTTTCGCCAAGACTTCCGTAGACTTCATCTGTGGATACGTGGTAAAATAGTTTATCTGTAAAATCAGCAGACCAATTTTCTTTAGCTGCATTTAGTAAATTTAACGTTCCAACGACATTTGTCATGATAAATTCCAGTGGATTTATGATAGAACGATCTACGTGAGATTCTGCTGCTAAATGTATAACACCATCAAAATTATATTTTTTAAATAGCTTATTTACTGCTTCTGCATCTACGATATCTATCTTTTCGAAAACATAATTTGGTAGATGTTCAACATCTTTAAGATTTTCCAGGTTACCTGCATAAGTTAGTTTATCCAGATTTACAATTTTATAATCAGGATATTTATTTACAAATAACCTCACAACATGTGAGCCTATAAAACCTGCGCCGCCTGTTATTAAGATTGTTTTCATTCTTATAGTGTCCAGTATTCTAGTTGAGAAATTTTAGACTTGTACATATTTTTGATATCCACTAAAATAGCACCTTCCTTTGTTAAATTAAGAAAATAATTTTCGTCCAATTGTTTATAAGCATCGTGTGAAACTGCGACAACTACCACATCATATTTCCCGGAAGCTTCTTTTTTCAGCTCTACTTCATATTCTTCCAAAACTTCGTGTGCATCTGCCAAAGCATCTGTCATTTCCACTTCTAAATGAAAATCTTTTAATTCTTTGTATAAATTAAACACTTTTGAATTACGAATATCCGTTACATTTTCTTTAAAAGTAGCACCCATAATTAGAGCGCGACATTGTGATGGATTTTTACCTTTACTAAGCAAATACTGAACCAGTTTTTTGGCAATATAGTGCGGCATACCATCGTTGATATTTCGTCCACTTAAAATTATCTGTGGCTTGTACCCTAATTCGTTAGATTTATAAGTCAGGTAATATGGATCAACACCGATACAATGACCACCGACCAAACCTGGCTGGAACTTTAAAAAATTCCATTTTGTGCCAGCAGCTTCGAGAACGTCGTATGTATTAATATTCATCAGACTAAATATCTGCGAAAGTTCGTTCATTAACGCAATATTTAAATCACGCTGCGTATTTTCAATTACTTTGGCCGCTTCTGCTACTTTAATGGATGCTGCTTTGAAAACGCCGGGTTCAATTATTGAGCTATAAACTGCTGCAATATTTTCCAATGCTTCTTCATCACAACCTGCCACAATTTTTGTGATTTTTGTTAAGGTGTGTAATGTATCACCCGGATTGATACGTTCCGGTGAATATCCAACTTTAAAATCTGCTTTAAACGTTAATCCTGAAACCGATTCTATAATTGGCACACAATCATCTTCAGTACATCCAGGATATACAGTAGATTCAAAGACTACATAATCACCTTTTTTAATCACTTTTCCAATCGTATTAGAAGCACCGGTCAATGGTTTTAAATCCGGCACGTTGTGTTCATCTACCGGTGTTGGTACTGCGACTATGTAAAAAGTGGCTTGTTTTAAGATTTCTGTATCAGCAGTGAAGTTGATATCTGTTCCCAGAAATGCATCTGCTGTAATTTCATTGCTTGGATCGATATGATTTTGCATCATTTCGACACGTTTTTGGTTGATGTCAAAGCCAATAACTTTGAATTTTTTAGCCAATTCTAAAGCAATTGGTAAGCCTACATAACCTAAGCCAATTACGCCAATGGTCTTTTCTTTTTTGGCAAAAGAAGTAATAAATTGTTGCGAGTCAGTCATTTTCTTTGTACGAAAGGGCAAAAATACAAAAAAAATAGTCAATAATTTTAGTATAAACCGTTAACAAATAATAAGTTTGCTTAAAAAAATCATCCATCCTGTCTAATTTTTCTTCAAAACTCCAAATGCACTCTTTCTACCAGATATTCATCCGTTTATATGGGCTTTCTATAAAAATTGCTTCGTTTTTTAATGCTAAAGCACATAAATTAGTTTTGGGCAGAAATAACTGGGAACGAAATTTAACAAATAGAATTAAAAAAAGTGAGGCATATTGCTGGATTCATTGCGCATCTGCAGGTGAATTTGAACAAGCCATTCCACTCCTAAAAAATTTAAGAGTTAAGAATTCTGATTTAAGAATAGCAGTTTCATTTTTTTCGCCATCTGGTTTTGAGATGTACCAAGATTCAAAATTGGCTGATTTGTTTTTTTATTTTCCTTTAGATACAAAACAGAATACTGCAAAATTAGTAGAAATATTGAATCCTGAATTTGTCATTTTTATCAGAAATGAAATCTGGTGGAACATGTTATCGATTTTAAAAGAAAAGAATATTCCGACTTATCTGGTAAATGCAAATTCAGAGCAAAAAAGAACTATTTTTTACCAATACTATCTCGATAAAACCTATCCTTTATTTACAAAAATATTTGATACTAAAACCTTTGGAAATACCAAACTGGATAAAGTAATTGAAAACAAAAACGTACTGTTTAGCGATCAGATTTTAGAAGACTTTTGTAAAGACAGTTTTGTAATTATTGCAGGCAGCAGCTGGCAAACGGAAGAATCGTTCATTGCGTTATTTTATAAAGCTTATGCACAAAAATATCCAAAGTTAAGAATCATCATAGCGCCGCATGAGTTCAATGAAATAAAACGCGATGAACTTGAAAAAACATTTTCAGACTGGCAAGTTCCGGAAATGAGTGATGTTATTTCATATTCAACCTACTCATTGAAACAGAATAAACGTGTATTATTTCTGGATAAAATCGGAATTTTAAAATACGCGTATCGTTATGCTGATATTGCTATTATTGGTGGTGGTTTTGGAAAATCTGTTCACAATGTAAGTGAGGCAGCTGTTTATGGAATTCCAACATTGTTTGGACCCAATTACCACAAATTTGAAGAAACGATAGCATTGGTAAATGGACAAGTTGCTTTTTCTATAAACGACTACAAGGAATTTGAATCCAGGTTACTTTCCTTGATTGCTGACCATGCATTAAGAAATACTATATCCGACAAGTTACATCTCTATTTTTCAGCACAATCAACGATTTCTGAGCGCATCATCAATGAGATTTTTTCTTAAAAAAAATTCCTGTATACTTTTCAGCATACAGGAATAAGCGTGTTTTTATACGATTCTGACTTAATTAAATCGCTTCTGCAGCATCGACATAAATCGTTCAACTGCTGCTGTTTTATCGTTCCAATTGAATTTATTCCATAATTTTTCTTTGCAATAAGTTTCTGCTGCTACAAAAGAACTCATAGTTTCCAGCTGTTTTAATCCAGTCTCATACTCACCAAAATGATTCCCAAACAATTCACGCACAAAAATAAATTTATCGTTTAATGCAATGGATTCACTTAGTGTTTTACTTGCTTTAGAATGCAAGCTTTCCACAGCTGTCTGCGGTTTAAAGATATCATTCAGAGAAGAAGGAGTTAATTGCTCCACGATGGTTTCTACTTCTTTTTCCATTACTAAAACCGAATCGTTTTGTTCATATACAGATGTTGTTGTTTTAGTATCTGTAAGCAAATTTACCGGTTCAGTAAATGATGACTGGTTATTTGCAAATGTTTCATGCAATTCTTCTTTTCCGTCATCAAACAATTCAAATAATTGTGACTGTGGTGTAGGATTTAATTTATGTTCTAAATGTTCAAATAAAGAAGTTTCTTCTTTGCTTTTACTTTCTAATTGTGCGGCAAATGAGATTGGATTTTGTTCTTCTAATTTTGCAACTAATGTCTCCGTTACGGGTTTGATTTCTGCAACGATTGTTTCCTGAACAGGCAGTATTGTTTCTTCCAGTTTATTTATTGAATAATCTTCTGTAATAATACTTTCTACAACAGGATTTTTTTCAACTACAGGCTCTGCCAACGAATCAACAATTTGCTCTTCAGATTTTTTTTCAAATAATTTATTCAGCGAGTAATCTTCTGTGATGATACTTTCGGCAAAAGATTTTACCTCACTTACCGGAACTATTGTTTCTTCAACTTTTTCTTCCACTAGTTTATTTACAGAATAGTCTTCTGTGATAATACTTTCTACCACGGGTACTTTTTCTATAACCGGTTCAACAATTTCTTCGACCAATTTTTCTTCTAACTTATTCACCGAATAATCTTCTGTGATGATACTTTCTACCAATGGCGCAATTTCCAATTTTTCAACTTCTTCTTCCTGTTCTTTATTTTCATTCGGCTTAATTTCACCTACAAATACCATTTCTTCAGCTTCCAGTTCCGCCTGAATTTCTTCCACCATATCTTCCATCTCTTCCTTTTGAGCTCCTAATAAGCTTGCTTCTACCTCTTCTATATGGTCATTTTCCGCAACTTCAACTATTTCTCTTTCTTTTTGTGGAATAAATTTATTTTCTATCGGAGCTGTTGGCGTGAATGATTTATCTTCTCTTTTATCAATAATAAGAGATCGTTCAATGTCTTCAACCCTGTCAATACTGGTGTACAGGTACTTTTTCATCAGCAGCAATTCGTCTCTGGACATGGTGCCTTCTGATAAAATAGTTTTATTAAGATTGGAAACTACCGTCAGATAGTTCTCTATTTTCTGCAAAGCGTTTCTTATTTCCATCTGTTTTTGTAATTTGAACCCGAAATTATAAGGTAAAGTACAAATTTCATACATGTTTTTAGAACCAAATGTTAATAAGTCTAAAACCGGCTGGATAGAAGTGGTCTGCGGTTCTATGTTTTCCGGCAAGACGGAAGAGTTAATTCGTCGTTTAAAACGCGCTAAAATAGCCAATTTAAAGGTTGAAATTTTCAAACCGCAAATCGACACCAGATACCATGAAACCGAAGTGGTTTCGCACGATTCCAATTCCATTATGAGCACGCCGGTATCAAGTTCGCAAAATATTTTGTTATTATCCAGTGATGTGGAAGTGGTTGGCATTGATGAAGCTCAATTTTTTGACGATGGCTTGCCAGATGTTTGTGAGCAGCTGGCAAACAGAGGAATTCGCGTCATCATTGCCGGTTTGGATATGGATTTTTTAGGCAGACCATTCGGACCCATTCCGGCATTACTGGCAAAAGCAGAATACATTACCAAAGTGCATGCTATTTGTGTGCGATGCGGTGCGCTGGCAAATCATTCTTACCGTTTGGTGGAAAGTGACACGAAAGTTTTACTAGGCGAAAAAGAAAGCTATGAACCACGATGCAGAGAATGTTTTGAAAAAGGCATGAATAACAGTCAGACGTTGTAAAGTTATTTGTAATTCGTTTTGCAGAACTTTAAAAAAGCATTTCAGAAAAAATCCATATAACTAATATCCTATAACAAATAACTTAAACACATGAAACTCGCCAATATAGAATTACCACAGAAAATCAATTTAAACAAGATTGATTTATTTTTTAATGGCGCAGCTATTCGTTCTAAGTTTTTCATTCAGACTTATATCATTTCATTGTACTGTGCAGAAAAAATTACAGATGAGAAGATGGCTATAAACAGCAATATTGAACGTAGTTTACGGATGCAAATTATTACGCCGTTGGCCACATCAAAAGCTGTTAGTGAAAATATTCAAAACGGCATGAAAGATGGCTTAGGCAGTTTGTATCATCAGCAAAAAGAGCTGGTAGAAGATTTGAGAAAAGTAATTGAACAATCCGGCGTGCAATACAAAGACACCATTGATATTTATTATACATCCAAAGGTGAATTAAAATTATACAAAAACGAAGGAGAAATCTATGCCAACAAAGACGGAAAATTATTTGCTGAAACTATTTTCAATATGTATGTTGGCAAACAACCAAAAGACAAAAAAATTAAAGAAGCATTACTGAAAGGGTTTTAATCAATTATACGTTTTGAATTTTGATTGATAAACTTTAAATCATACTAAATGAAAAAGATACTTTTAGCCATTTTATTGCTTCTGCTGATATTCATTGGAATCATTGCATTTAAAACTATTAATGCGCCTAATTTACAATCAAAAATTACAGCAATACCTGCGCCTGCATTATCGGATGATGCTTTAAAACATTTTCAACAA
>DAOORG010000108.1:0-8317 GCA_035389165.1 Chitinophagales bacterium | reverse complement strand
TACAGCAATACCTGCGCCTGCATTATCGGATGATGCTTTAAAACATTTTCAACAATCAATTTCATATCAAACGGTTTCTTATGGTGATGTTTCTCTTTGGGATTCTCTGCCTTTTATAGCTTTTAGAAAATTTTTAGAAACCACTTACCCATTGGTACATCAACAATTGGAAAGAGAAATTATCAGCAATTACAGTTATTTATACAAATGGCAAGGATATGACACAACGCTAAATCCTTTTATTTTAATGGCACATCAAGATGTGGTTCCTATTGAAGAAAGCACCAAAACTCAATGGAATTTTGAACCATTTAGCGGCATTATAAAAGATGGATATGTATGTGGCAGAGGCACCACAGACGACAAGATAAATTTAATTTCTATCCTGGAATCTACAGAAAAATTATTAAAAGAAAATTTCAAGCCGGCACGCACCATCTATTTCGTATTCGGACATGACGAAGAATTAGGTGGCAAAAACGGTGCAAAAAAAATTGCTGAATTATTAGAAAGCAGAAAGGTAAAAGCTGAACTTGTGATGGATGAAGGTGGCTTTGTTACCAATGAAAAAGTTCCAGGCGTAACCAAACCGGTTGCCTTAGTTGGAACCTCAGAAAAAGGATATTTATCCATAGAGTTCTCTGTAAATAAAATGGGCGGTCATTCATCTATGCCTGAATCAGAAACTGCAATTGATATATTAACAAAGGCAATTGTAAAATTAAGATCCAAGCCTTTTGAAGCAAAATTTGTTGAATCGACAAAGAATCTTTTTGAATTTTTAGGACCGGAAATGAAATTCCCAAATAATATGGCATTTGCTAATCCGATAATTTTCAAATCTATCATTGTGAAAAATTATGAAAAGAGTGGTTCTGGAAATGCAATGATTCGAACAACGTTTGTTCCCACCATTATCCATGCCGGCATTAAAGACAATGTGGTACCAACACTTGCTACTGCTGTGGTTAATTTTCGATTATTGCCCGGTGATTCTTCCAAACACATATTTCAAAAAGTGAAAACT
The DNA here is from genome assembly GCA_035389165.1 of Chitinophagales bacterium. Classification (GTDB taxonomy): domain Bacteria; phylum Bacteroidota; class Bacteroidia; order Chitinophagales; family JADIYW01; genus JADJSS01. The sequence continues at coordinate 7,290 of DAOORG010000108.1, read as the reverse complement.
ATCATTAACGACGACCGAGTCGTGATGAAAAACCTCAGCTTAGATTCGCCGGAAGCAACACCTGTATCTTCAGCAACATCTGCTGCTTTTAAAACAATTGACAGTATTATTAAGAAAAGCTATTCCGGTGTGTTAACGACACCATTTCTTATGATTGGCGGCACAGATTCCAAACATTTCCATGGTGTATCTGAAAATATTTTCAAGTTTAGTCCAATGAAAGATCCGATTGGATTTCACACTATTGATGAACAAGTCAGTATAGAAAGCTACCGGCATTCATTATGGTTTTTTGAGCAATTAATGAGAAGTTGCCGTTAACTGCAGATCTGATTTAATATCATTTACTAACTTCTCATTAAACAACTTAACTCCTTTGGTATTCATATGCTGACTATCAAAAAACAATGCCGTATCATTAGCTATTTGAGGATAATCCATATAGTTATAATATGGAATTTTTCTGGAAGTAGCAATGTTGTTATAATAGTTCATAATATACTTTCTGTTGGTACAAAGATTTAAATTTCCTGCATATTCAGGCGGATAAACCATTATCAACTGTATTTTTTTGGATTTACAATACTCAATGAAGCTAAAAAATAAATTGTTAGTCTGGCTATCAATCTTAGCCGTAAATCCGTCCACATACATTAAGTCAAGTGCATTTCTTACAAATGCAGTATCCCAGCTTTTATCGATGCTAATGAATCCTCTCTTCTTAGTGTTTTTAATGACGGATGGCCTTAAGGATGCTAATGTTCCATCCAGTATCATGTCTTTTCGGTGTGTGAACTTCACCATCGGAATATAAAAATCTTTCCAGGTAAACACATCGAATGGCTTTACAATATTCCGAATCAGCGTGTCATCGAGATAAGGTATAAACTGTTCGTAGCCAAAAAAATCTTTTGTGCGTATAAGTGTAAAAATATCCAGCGAAAGAATTATTGTTTTTGGTGCTTTATTGTATTTTTCATAAATGAAATACCGGTAATACTGAGTTAGAAATTTGTGTCCGTCTATTCCAATATTATAACAAGTCGTATTAAATGAATCAGAAATAACTTCAGGATTTACAAGAATTGCTGCTCTGGAAGACCCCATAATCAAAATATCTGCATCAATACCACCTTTGTAAATACTATCCCACTCGGAATAAACTGGTCCGTATTCTGCTGATTGCTTTAATCCTTTATCTACGATGCGTTGCCAAAGGCTTCCACATAAAAAAAGCACTACTGCTATAACTATTGATTTTACTATTAAACTTTTCATACCATTTAAAATTGAAAATAAATAAACTGTTTATTTTCAAACACTCCGAACACCAGAATAAGCAGGAAGAAAAAAGCATAAACAGCCCATCGTATTACAACAGGAAGTCTGTTAAATAATAAAGGCAAATCCTTATGCTCTTTTTTCTTTTCTATAAACAACATAAATGAAACAAAAACGAAGGAAAGTAACATATCTCTTTTAGATAAATCATCAAATATAAAACCATCCTTATTAACTTTCATAAAATCAGAAAACAGGTGTGTAAACATATAAAATGCTTTCTGAACGGTTTCAGAGCGGAAAAATATCCATGAAATACTGACGAATGAAAAAGTAAGCAAGATGCTAATGTTGTCGTAAATAAAACGAGGCATTTTTTTAGACAATTTCTTTCTGCTTTTTTTTGTCAGGAATTCATAAATGGTTGCCAATCCATGCATAATTCCATAAATTATAAATGTCCATCCGGCACCATGCCAAATACCGCTAAAAAAGAACGTCATAAATAAACCTGCAACAACAGCTAATTTTCCCCAATCTCTTTTACTTACAATAAACGGTGTAAATAAATAATCGTTAAACCAGGTAGAAAGAGAGATATGCCATCTGCGCCAAAACTCTGTTATGTTTTTACTGACAAAAGGATTGTTGAAATTTTTCATCAAATCGTAGCCCATAACTCTGGCTGAACCAATTGCAATATCTGAGTATGCTGAAAAATCACTGAATATTTGAAATGAAAAACAAACGATGGCTATGAGAATTGTTTTACCAGTATGCGATTCCGGATCTTTATAAACGGTATCAACTATTACGGCAAGTCGGTCTGCGACTACAATCTTCTTAAAAAAGCCCCATGCCATCAGTCGCAAGCCACTGACAAAACGATTGTAATTAAAAAATTGTTCCTGATGGAACTGATGTAATATATTTTGAGGACGTTCTATTGGTCCGGCTACTAATTGCGGATAAAACATAACATATAAGGCATAAATACCAAAATTACGTTCTGCTTTGTGATTGCCGCGATATACTTCTATGGTATAACTCATTGCCTGAAAGGTATGGAATGACAAACCAATAGGTAATAATATTGACAGATATGGTATTGGATTGGAGAAAGAAAATACTCCTAATAATTGGGTTATATTTTCGTTTAAAAAATTGTAGTATTTAAATACAGCCAGCACACCGATATTTGCTATTAAACTCATGATTAAATACAACTTTTTCCTTTTTCCCTTGGAGTCTTCCAGTAGAATACCAGCAATGTAATCTATGACAATGGTAAAAAATAAGATTAAGATATAAACCGGAACGAATGCCATATAAAAATAGCAACTTGCCAGCAATAGCAGCAACCATCTGAAACGATGCGGCAAAGCAAAGAAAACCGCTGTGACAACGACGAAGAAAATAACAAACTGAATAGAATTAAATAACATGCCTTTGAAACTATTTATTGTAAATCATTACCTGCGTTGATAATTAAATTTGTACCATTTATTTGTTGAGAACAAGTCGTAAAAAACGCTACTGCCTCTGCAACTTCCTTTGTGCTTAGTAATTTTTTAAATGGATGCACTTCTGTCATTTGCTCCACTATTCTATCATCAGTATCTGCAGTTAATGCTGTCTGCATAAAAGCAGGAGAAATGCAATTTGATGTAATATTGAATTTAATATTTTCGGTAGCCCATGATTTGCTTAAGGATAACAGATAAGCTTTATTGGCAACATATTCAGACCAACCAATCGGAGGCTTATTGATATTTGCCGATGAAATAATATTTATAATTTTACCGAACTTTCTTTTTCTTGCCAACAAAAGAAATGCTTGTGTAATTTTTATAGCCGGAATTATATTGTGTAAGAAACTATTATAAAAGACAGAAGCGTCCGTTTTATGGAAATATTGTTTTTCATAACCAATTACTGCGTTATTAATTAATACATCGGGTTGTATGCGATTTATCTCACTCAGAAAAGCAATTACAGAAACATCATCTTTAAAATCACAATGAATTGCTTGAATATTTTCACCGGATTCACTTATTTTATTGGCTTTTTCATTTGATTTTGAATACGTAAAAAAGAGATTATTTTCAGGATTACTGGCTAATTCTTTAACAATTTCCGCACCTAGTCCTGTGGAGCCACCTGTAATAAGTATATTCATATAATGCCTATTTGAATTTTACCTTTTGCAACCTTTTTATTATTCTCATTCGAAAAATAAAATTTGAATTCAACGGTATTTACGGATTCGAATACGTCTTCAACAATTGCATAGAAATTCAGTTTATCATTCAGATAGACTGGAAGATTGTATTTAATTTCCTGCGTTTGTATAATAACATTTTTTTGTGGAAGACATTCACCAATGAAATACGATAAAAAGCCATTCAATATATTTCCATGCATAACTTTTCCTGAAAATGATTTTTCTTTTGCAAATAAATCATCTGTGTGTAATGGATTTGTGTCTTTAAATGTTTCAATAAAACCATTGTACACTTTATCAGTTACCTGAAATAGTTGTGTGTATTCCTGACCTTTAAGCATTACTGATTTTGTTTAGCTGCAATGGCATCACACATTTCACCAACATTTTTCCAATTTTGAATTTCGGATGAGGTGAATCTTTGTTTAAAGTGTTTTTCTATGGCAACCACCAATTGAATATGATTTAAGGAATCCCATTCTTCAATATCTTTGGCAGAAGATTCTCTGGTCAGAACAATATCTTCATTATCCAATACATCAATAAAAATTTCATTTACATCTTTTAGAATTTTCTCTGCATCCATTTTTTTACTTTTTAGTTATATAGACGTTTTTATATTGATATTCACTTAACTCTAGTTGCCATTTACCGCCAATTTCCTGAAACCCAAGATGCTTGAAATGATCTTTTACCATTTCGTTTTTAGGTGTAGGAATATATTCACCAATTATGTTTTTAAATCCATTTAATTGAGCAAATTCTACAATAGTGTTAAGCACAAAACCTTCCATACCTCTTTTTAAAACTCTGCAACTCATGAACCAGGTGTCAATAAACAAGTTCATTTCGTCTAGTTTTTCCAGAATTATCACACACACAAGGCCATTCTCTCCGAATTTATCATCTAAGGTGAACGTAAAGGTATAATATTTTCCCGATTGTGCCAATAATTCGATATCTGCTTCTGTATATCGAATGGTTCTCAGATTAAACTGATTAGAACGTTGAGACAATTGTGCTACTCTTGGTATGTTGAATTTATTGAACGACTCGACTAATGAAGTCATACTCAGGGTCTTTAAAAAGTCATCTTCATTTGTGATTTTTTTTTGCAAATCGACTCTTTGAGCTTCCACCTGATATTGTTTAGTTCGTTCTGCATCTAACTCGGAAAAAGAAATTGTTTCAAAAAGGTTGAGTGTGTACAGATATTCGAGATAATCAGCTGGGTCTTCCGGTAATTCCGGCACCGTAATATCTTTAATTTGTTCCCGAACAAGATTTCTTTCAAATGGATTATCATCTAAAAAGACCATAGAATCAAATCCAATATTCAGTACTTGTTGAATGTGACGAATATTATCTGCTTTATTTTCCCAGTTAGCAACAAAAACTGCAATGTCATCCAATCTCAAAACCATATCAGGATGTTTCTCAAAAGGTTCTTTTGCAATGGATTCGGTATTCTTACTGCAAACCGCTAAAATGACACCTCTTTGTTTTAATTTCTTTGCCCAGTACTGAAATTCGCTGAATGCTTTTCCAATTCCAAGAGAGCCTATTTGTATATTTTCTATTCCATCATCACCAATAATTCCGCCCCAGGTGGTGTTATCCAAATCAAGTATCAGACATTTTTTAAATTTACCGGAAAGTGCGGCAACCAAATCAATAGTTCTGGAAGCTATGACTGGAAGTGCATCCAGACTTAAAACCATTTCAGTATTAATATAAACGGATGTATCAAACATTACTGATTTGCCAAGCTGATTTTGAATGGTAGATAAATCGCATATATAAAAATTGCGCTGACTGGTAGTCAGATTCATCAGCTCAAAATTCAATTTTCTTATCTGATATAAAAATGAAAGTGTTGTATTGTTTGCATAATTACCAAAAATGGCATCATCAATTTCAGGATAATTGTAATAGATAATTTTTGCCTTTAGATTTACCTGTAAAACATGAATAAATTCTTTAATTTTCTCTATTCTTTCATCAGCCAGGCTATACGACTGATTTAGATTCATTTTATTATAACTATATAAAAGTTTATGTGAAGATTGAAATATAATAACAAATTCAGGATTAAATTCATACAGTTCGGAAGAAGGATCGAAAATCTGTCTATCAATTTGATTGAAATCTGCTTCAAAAACCTCTAAATTATATCCTTTATCATAACCTGTTGCGCGAATAGCCTGATATAATAATTGAGTGGAAGTATCTCCAAGTATTGCAACTTTTTTGTGCTCCAATAGACTAAAATCTTTCTTTAAATTTTTTTTTAACTCTGAAAAAGTTCTCATATTTCCGCTGTTGTGCTTAACGATCAATTCTCATGCGAATCTACTAATTTATACTGTATTAGCCTCAAAAATGATTAGAGTCAAACATCTTTCATGCATTAATTTAACAATTTCAGTATTTTGGGAAAAACAGGACTTAACCAATATACTTTATTTGCAAAAACAAAATGACTGGGAATGAAAAGACATAAAAAAGCTACGAAATTAATATCTTTTCTAAGTTCATCTATTTTCATGTTTTTAACAGCAATTGCAAATGCAATGATTTGAAAGGAAAAAGTATAGGCACTGCTTCTGCCAATATCATAAACAGATAAAGCTGCAGAAAAACTTATCATAAATGCGATGGTTAAAATTGAAAAATTGAAGAAATTCCTGCCTTTATATAATTTATAAAGTATCATAAAAATCAGGAACCAACCTGCTTCAAATACAAGCAGAAAACTCAACGGCGTGAAGTTGAAATTATCAATAATAACACTTAATCCAACCAACTGTTTCGGTGTTGAAAGCTCATACTGCTTTAACAGATAAATGCGGAAGCAGAAATAAGTAATCCAGGCAATTACAATACTAACAGAGATACTATTTAGTTTAAACAAACTACTATTTAGTTGAAAATTGCTGGTTCTGAATTGGTGCCAGATAAATACAAATGAACTGGCAATAAACGCTCTTTCATCTGTAAAACCGGCGAGTATAATCAATAAGAAAATAAACAGCGGATTTCTCAGATAAATTGCCAGTGCTAAAAAAAACATAGCATAACCATCAAAGTAAAATATACTGTGAAAAGGCCATTTACCGGCAAGCGTGCAACTGAAAAGCAGTAAAAAAGTCACTGATAATAATTTATCATCCGAAATTTCATACACTATTAGTAAAACTATATAAAGAAATAAGATGCTTACCAAAATCTGAAGCAACATTATACTCCAAATATCTAAATGCAGTAAATGTGCTAACACTGGAATTACAATTCTGGTATTTCGTTTCTCAATGTGTGCCTTGGATCCTTTCAACTTATCATCGTCACCTTTCACTTCTATAAATTCTGCTGGAATAGGTTTCAGTGGGTTATCAATTTGCCATTGCACAGCAGAAATAACAAAATGATCCATGTGTTTTCTATTACACAACAAATCCGGAAAAGAAGAAATCAGACTGAGTAATGAGATGAAAACAATAGTCTTGATTTTCCATCGACCTGTTGTTAACTTACCCAGAAAAAAGGTTAGCTTGTTATGTATAAATTCAATAAATTGAGTAATCATGGTATTTTATTTCACTTAAAGAGTACCAAAATTACATTTTTTTTGCATTTATAAATCGATATTATAACACTATTTAGTTTTGGGAATTATTTAAACAACTCTTTAAGGTCATCATCCACGTCTTCTTCTCCATAATTAAACATAGCTGAAGTGATATCGGAAAATTTATTTCCTTCTTCCAGTTGGAATTTACTCAGCA
>DAOORG010000107.1:0-8337 GCA_035389165.1 Chitinophagales bacterium | reverse complement strand
GTGGAGCTGGCGAGATTTGAACTCGCGTCCGGACAAAACGTTCATAAACTTTCTACATGCTTAGTAGAAACTTGATTTTCGTAGTAATACAGGCGTTTTTACCAACCGATACTACTCTTAGTCTCTGAATTTCGTATTGCAGGCGAAACAACTGCAACACTATTCCAATTCGGTTATGCACTGTCGGATAGTATTGGAAAAACTATTCCGGAGTACAAAGGCCGAGCTTAATAACCTGTATTAAGCAGCCATTGCGAAAGTATTCTCGCCATATAAAAAAGTTGTGTGCGTTAAATTTAACGAGCCAAATTGCACAATGCTCGGCATGCTTACTTATCAACTATCCTGCCGTCAATTCCTGTCAACCCCGATTATTAATTGTTGAAATATAGAGTTATAGAATTTATGAATAAAATAGTTTTTTCCAAAGAACTTACTTATAAAACCTTAAATGTGTGTTTTAAGTTCCGCAAAGATAGATATTAATTTTATGATTTGACAATTAGCTAATTAAGATAACTCAACACTCAAAATTCTTTATACGCTTTCAGCCCTTCTTCCAAGCATTTAATCGCATTGTTCAAATCAATTGAATTCAACACATAAGCAATACGAACTTCATTTTTCCCTTTTCCATCGGTAGCGTAAAAACCACTCGCTGGTGCCATCATTACGGTTGCACCTTCATAATTAAAATCACTCAGCATCCACTGGCAAAAAGCATCGCTATCCTTTACTGGAAGTTGAACTATACAATAAAATGCGCCTCCAGGTGTATGGCATTTTACACCATCAATTTTATTTAAACCTTCAACCAGCGTATCGCGGCGTTTTCGGTATTCAGTATTCACTTTTGTAAAGTAATGTTCCTCCACATCAAACATGGCGATTGCACCCAATTGCTCCACTGTTGGCGGGCTTAAACGTTGCTGTGCAAACTTCAATACCGTTTGTAAAACTTCTTTATTTTTAGTGGCTATCATTCCGATTCTTGCACCACAGGCACTAAATCTTTTAGAAAGTGAATCGATTAAAATAGCATGATTTTCTAACTCGGGAAATTCAAGAATGGATGTATATTTTATTGTCGTATCATAAATAAAATCACGATACACTTCATCGCAAATAATAAATAAATCATGCTTCAAAACAATCTCTTTTAAACGCGATAACTCATCTTTGCTATAGAAATAACCGGTAGGATTATTAGGATTACAAATTAAAATGGCTTTTGTTTTTTCATTGATGACCTTCTCAAATTCATCAATAGACGGCAATGCAAATCCATCGTCAAATGAAGTAGGAATTGGACGCACTTGAATATTGCCACTTTTAGAAAATCCAATGTAGTTAGCATATAATGGTTCTGGAATGATGATTTCATCATCCGCATCTAAAATAGAAAACAAGGTGAACAGTAATGCTTCAGATCCACCAGTAGTTACCAATAAATCATCCGGCAATAAATTCTTAAAACCATATCGATTTTGAAAAAATTGAGCATACTTATTCCTTACTTCTTCATAACCATTGGATGGAGAATATTCAAGTACTTTTCGGTCAATCTTCTTGATGGCATCCCAGAACTGATAAGGTGTTTCAATATCGGGTTGGCCTATATTTAAATGATAGATATGGATGCCGTTCTTTTTAGCCTGTTCAGCATAGGGTGCTAACTTACGGATGGGTGAGGCTGGCATGGCTGAGCCTTTTTGAGAAATTTTTGGCATAATGTGTCACACAAAAATAAAAAACTCCAGCCGTAATTGCATGGAGTTTCTTAAAATGAATTTTATTCCGCTATAATTTAAGATTATTCTGCTTTACCGCCTAACATATTTTGCTCTGCATCATCAACACCTTGTTTTTGTGCTACTGCATTTCCGGATATGTATAAGGTGATATTTTCACCATCTTTTGTAGTTACTGTAATGGATTTGCGAAATGCGCCTTCACGTGCCATGTTGTATTGTGCTTTAATATAACCTGATTTTTTAGGCATCACCGGTTCTTTTGTCCAGGTTGGAGTTGTACAACCACAAGAAGCTTTTACGTTCTCTAAAACAAGTGCTTCGCTGCCATCATTGGTAAACTCAAACTCATAAGTAACTGGTTTCCCTTGTGGCTGATTGCCAAAATCATGCTCAACTTTGGAAAATTTAATTTTTGCACTGGATTTAGCAGCAGGTGGTTCTGCTTGTAGAAAATTATTCAAAACAAGCACTGATAAAAGCAAAAACAGATGTTTCATATACGTAAATTTTAGTTTGTTTAATTAATTTAAAATATGGAATTCTCCATACGTTCACAAATCTCACAAAAAATATACCAATATGTTGGTATGCACATTTTATTTAACGTCTCATTAACAACTTTTTCAAATTGTGAACAAAGTGCATTGTTTTTCACTTATTTAATGTAATTTTCGATTTATATTAGTTGAGAAATTTATTTTATGACGCTAATTGCTAATAATCCATTGATAACTAAAGGTGTAAGTCAGCAAGTATCTTTTGACGAATTTAAAGTCGAAGTGCTGAATGATTATAAACTTGCCTGCATTAGTCGCGAAGCCAGTCTGACAGGAAGAAAAGAAGTTTTGACAGGCAAAGCCAAATTTGGCATATTCGGCGATGGCAAAGAACTTCCTCAAATAGCATTAGCAAAAGTTTTTGAAAACGGCGATTTCCGAGCTGGTTATTATCGCGACCAAACCTTTGCTCTGGCAACCGGAATAGTAAGTATTGAACAACTTTTTGGTCAGCTTTATGCCAATCCATCGCTGGAAGAAGATCCACATTCCGGCGGAAGGCAAATGAATAATCATTTTGCTACCAGAAATTTGCATTCAGATGGAAGCTGGAAAGAACTGAAACATCAGAAAAATTCTGCAGCCGACAATTCACCTACCGCATCGCAAATGATACGCGCATTGGGTCTTGCCATGGCTTCCAAAAAATACAGAGAATTAGCTACCCAAATCGGAGAAAACGGGTTTAGCAATAATGGCAATGAAATTTGTTTTGCAACAATCGGTGATGCATCCACTTCCGAAGGTTTATTCTGGGAAGTCGTAAATGCAGGTGGTGTATTGCAAGTACCGTTAATTATTTCTGTTTGGGATGATGGCTATGGAATTTCAGTGCCGAAGGAGATACAAACTACAAAAGGCAGTATATCGCAAGTATTAAAAGGATTTCAGCGCACCGGCAACAGCAATGGATATGATATTTATGTGGTAAAAGGCTGGAATTATCCTCAATTGGTTTCTACCTATAAAATGGCTGCCGATAAAACCAGAAAAACACATATACCTGCCATTATACATGTGGAAGAACTCACTCAACCTCAAGGGCACTCAACCTCAGGTTCGCATGAACGGTATAAATCTGCCGACAGATTGCAATGGGAAAAAGAACACGATTGCAACATTCAATTTAAACGCTGGATTCTTCAAAATAAAATGGCAACCGAAGAAGAATTGACAGAAATCGAAGATAATGCCAGAAAATATGTGGCAGAACAAAAGAAACTTTCCTGGAAAAAATTTCATGAACCAATTCTCGAAGAATTAAATGAAGCAACCAATATTATAAGACAAATTGGTGAAACATCTGCTTATAAAGAACAATTGGAAGATATTGAAAAGGAATTAAAATATTCCATTGATCCAATGCGGAAAGATGTTTTTAAATCTGTTTCGGATGTGTTGATGCTGGTGAAAAATGAAAAAAATGAAGCAATTGAGTCACTGAAAAAATGGCGTTCTATTCAGACACAAATCAATGAAGAACGCTACTCTTCTTATCAGCATACCAATTCATTGTATGCGCCTACCCGTTTACCAATTGTACAGGCACAATACGAAGAACGTGCCTCAGTGGTAAGTGGTTATCAGGTGTTAAACGCTTGTTTTGATACCAATTTCGCACGTGATCCTAAAATTGTTGCTTTCGGTGAAGACGTTGGAAAAATTGGTGATGTGAATCAGGCTTTTGCAGGTATGCAAGCAAAATATGGAAAAGAACGAATCTACGATACCGGAATCCGCGAAGCCAGTATAATGGGTGAAGGCATTGGCTTAGCTATGCGTGGTTTGCGACCTATTGCTGAGATTCAATATTTAGATTATTTATTGTATGGATTACAGCCTTTATCGGATGATTTAGCATGCTTATCATACAGAACAAAAGGCGGACAAAAAGCACCCTTGATAGTGCGTACACGCGGCCATAGATTAGAAGGAATCTGGCACACCGGTTCACCAATTCAAATGATATTAGGTGCACTTCGTGGTATGCATGTCTGTGTACCGAGAAATATGACGCAGGCTGCCGGTTTCTATAATTTATTATTGAGAGGTGATGAACCAGCATTAGTTATTGAATGCCTGAACGGGTATCGCTTAAAAGAAAAAATGCCGTTAAATCCAGGAGATTTTACGGTGCCGCTTGGCGTACCTGAAATTTTGCAACAAGGAAATGACATTACATTGGTAACGTATGGTTCTTGTGTTCGGATAGCGCAGGAAGCTATTGCTAATTTAACTAAAGCAGGTATTTCCGTTGAGCTGGTGGATGTTCAAACCTTATTGCCGTTTGATACGTATGGTGTTATTGGAAATTCCATTCGAAAAACCAACCGTGTTGTTTTTCTGGATGAAGATTATCCTGGTGGCGGCACAGCCTATATGTTGCAACAAGTGTTGGAAAAACAAGATGTATTCAGGTATCTTGACAGTGAACCGGTAACCTTAACAGCAAAAGAACACAGAGGCGCTTTCGGTAGCGATGGCGACTATTTCTGCAAACCCAGTGCAGAAGATATATTCAGTACTATAAATAAAATAATGCACGAAGTAAATCCGTCCAAATTTCCTATGATGTGGTAACTCGGCTTATTTCTTTATCAATACTGCGTAGGCAATTGCATTTTTCTGATAACTCGGCAAGCTATACACGACAGAAATCTGCTGGTCGTCGATTTTGAAAATTATTATTTTACAACCCTGATCACACTTATCGGTTCCCGTCGTAATCGTCTCTTCCAAATCAATACGGTTTTTAGAAGAAGCCGTAATTTTCCAGTTTCCACTGCAGCCTAAAGATGGATACTGAATGGTAAGGGCATTGTCTGCTTTTGAAAATTCAACTGTCCATGTTTTTCCGTCTATCTGATAACCGGTTCCTTCCCAGTTTCCATCCAGCCAACTGCCGGATTTTGCATAAGATACTGTCAGAAATCCAACAGCAACAATAAATAAAAGGATTATTTTTTTCATAGAGATTTTTATTTGTAGTTTGAAAATAGATAAAATTTTATTTTAAACAAATCGTTACATAAAACAAAAACGTAAAACTTTACCTAATAATATTTATTTTCAGGCAATTGATGAAAGATTATTATAGAATATTGGAATTGCCATTTGGCGCTGCATCACCAGATGTAAAAGCTGCTTACAGAAGACTGGCGTTTAAATTTCATCCTGATAAAAACCTGAACAATCAATATGCCGAAGAAAAATTTAAAGAAATTACGGAAGCTTATTCGGTGCTATCTAATGAAAACAGACGCCTTATTTATCATGCAGAATTTACAGCTTTTTTAAAGAACAGATATGTAAATAAAATTCCGGAACCTACTTACAGACGACCACCCTATTATCATCCTGCAGATATACCTAAGCAACCAAGAGGACCAGCAGCAAGCGCCACCATCAGTTCTGACGGATTAAAAATTGGTATTCTGGCTATCTTGTTTATTGTGTTACTCAATCTTGTTTTCTTTAATCGTTTAAGACGTATAGAAAACGAAAAGAAACAAAAATTCGAAATTAAGGCAACACCGATATCAGCGCCTGCAGAGAATACGAAAGAACTGACAAAAGATGAGTTCTACCAGGTCATCTCTCAGGAATTCTTACGCACCGGTGATTCAACATTACTGAATGCAAATATCGATTCGCTCAAACATGTTTTTGATTCATTGCAGCAAACGTCAAAATATTAAGCTAATCTATTCAGGTAGAGACGAATGGTATTCTCCAGGCCTAAATAAATAGCATCACAAATTAATGCATGGCCAATCGAAACTTCGTCCAACTGCGGCAATGTATCTTTCAGATATTTCAGGTTTTCTAAATTCAAATCATGTCCGGCATTTATTCCTAAACCTGCGGCAATAGCAATCTCACAGGTTTCTTTTATTTCTTTTATCGCACGTTCAGGATTGGCGGCATAATTTTTTGCATACGGACCTGTATAATATTCTATTCTGTCGGCACCAATATTAGCAGCACCTTCAATCATAGCGGCATCTGCATCAATGAAAAGCGAAACGCGAATATCCTTGCTTTTTAATTCCGCAATAACTTCTTTCAAAAAATCTTTTTGTGCAATGGTATTCCAGCCGTGGTCCGATGTAATCTGACCAGGTGCATCGGGTACCAACGTACATTGGTGTGGCTTCACATTTATAATCGCATCTAAAAAATGCCTGTCAGGAAATCCTTCGATATTGAATTCTGTGTGGCAATTTTCTTTCAGTAATTGTAAATCAGAAAATTTACAATGTCGTTCATCTGGTCTAGGATGTACTGTAATGCCTTGTGCGCCGAAGCGTTCACAATCTTTCGCTACCTGAATCAAATCAGGATAATTGCTGCCGCGTGCGTTGCGGATCAGTGCAATTTTATTCAGGTTTACAGATAAGCGTGTCATTATAATTTATAAAAGAAAAAGGTACGTAAAATGATTATCAGACAATTTTTTCTTTTTCAAAGATGTCAATTATCTTGTCTATAGTTTGTTCTATAGAAAGAAAAGACCTGCCACCGGAAGCATTGCGGTGACCGCCGCCTTCAAAGTTTTCGCGGCAAATTTTTTCAACAGAAATCTCTCCTTTACTGCGAAAAGATAGTTTGATAATTTTTGGTTCTTGCTTAATTAGAATAGCCACTTTAACATCTTTAATCGTTAACGGATAATTCACCAAACCTTCGGTGTCGCCGGTTTGTAAATTAAAACGATAAGCATCTTTTTTATCTACTATAATAATGCCGATGCCGATGTCTTCGCGAATAATCATATTTCTGGAAAGCGCATTACCAATGAATCTTAATTTCTCTTCTCTGCCATTCTGGTTTAGTTGTTCCTGAATATTAATAATATTGAGTCCGCAATCCAGTAAGTGCGCTGTAATTTCCAACGCTTTTTTGCTGGTAGCACCATTAGAAAAACTTGCCGTGTCTGTAAGAATTCCGGTATAAATACATTCAGCAACATCTTTTGTAGGCACATAGCTACTGTCCAATATTTCCAGCAAACGATACACCAACTCGCAAGTGGAACAAGCCTTGGTGTCGTGCAATACCCAAGTAGCTTCAATTTTTGGATGCAGATGATGGTCAATCAACACCAGTTTTGCAGTTTCATTTTTCAGAATATATTCATTCAGCGGTTCAATTCTGCCTAAATCGTTAAAATCCAGACAAAAAATCAATTCTGCAGATTCGATGGCAATCTGACTTAAGCTTGGATTTTCCAGGTAGTTCCATACTTCATCACAGCCAGGCAGATATCCAAAATAAGCAGGAAATTCCGTTGGCGAAATAACGCGCACCTCATGACCCAATGGCTGAAGGTAATTATACAACGCCAGCGACGAGCCCATTGCATCACCATCCGGCTTTTGATGTGTTGTGATGACGATATTTCTGGGTGTTTTTAAGAATTCCTGTAACGCTGCGATATTTTCCATGTGCCTCAAAGATAATAAAAGTGCCAATGAAAGTGAAGGTGAAAGTGTAACCGAAATGAAAGTGAGTATGTTTAGGGTTCACATTAATTTACAGTAAATATTTTCACTAATAACCAATAACTTATAACAAATAACTAATTTTGCCCAAAATTACACAAATGGCAACGAACAGAACATTTACAATGATTAAACCGGATGCGGTAGAAGCAAACAATATTGGCTCTATCCTGGCGATGATGACAGAAGCAGGCTTTAAAGTAGTTGGCTTAAAATACACACAACTGTCTGAAGCACAGGCTGGTAAATTTTATGAAGTTCACAAAGAACGTCCTTTTTATGGCGAATTGGTGGAGTTTATGAGCAGAGGCCCGATTGTAGCGGCAATCTTGGAAAAAGATAATGCAGTAGAAGACTTCCGTAAGTTAATTGGTGCAACCAACCCTGCACAGGCAGAAGAAGGTACTATCCGTAAACGTTTTGCTAAATCTATTGGTGAAAACGCAGTACATGGTTCTGACTCTGACGAAAATGCTGAAATTGAAGGAAACTTCTTCTTCAGTCAGTTAGAAAGATTCTAAT
>DAOORG010000106.1:2908-8364 GCA_035389165.1 Chitinophagales bacterium | reverse complement strand
CCGTTTCCTGCATTCATATCAAAGCCTTTACCAGCGATGTATGGTGCAATTACTAACGAAACAATTGACATCAATTTGATTAAGATATTCATAGATGGACCGGAAGTATCTTTAAATGGATCACCTACTGTATCACCGGTAACCGCAGCTTTGTGTGGTTCCGATTTTTTATAGAATGTCTCGCCGTTAATCAGCACACCTTTCTCAAATGATTTTTTAGCATTGTCCCAAGCACCACCAGCATTTGACTGGAACATACCCATCAAAACACCGGAAACGGTAACACCAGCTAATAAACCACCTAATACTTCTGGTCCGAAAATGAAACCTACAACTATTGGTGTAATTAAAGCAATTAAACCAGGTGCAATCATTTCTCGGATAGATGCTTGAGTAGATATAGCTACGCATTTTTCGTATTCAGGTTTTGCTTTGTATTCCATAATTCCCGGAATTTCGCGGAACTGACGACGCACTTCTTCTACCATTGCCATTGCAGCACGACCTACCGCAGAAATTGCCAATGCTGAGAAAATAAATGGAATCATTCCACCAACAAATAAACCAGCTAAAACATCTGCTTTATAAATATCAATATGCTGATTGTCCGGCATGGCAATACCCACAAACGCAGCAAATAATGCTAACGATGTTAAAGCTGCAGATGCAATCGCAAATCCTTTTCCTGTAGCTGCTGTAGTGTTACCAACGGCATCTAAAATATCTGTACGGCCACGCACTTCTTCCGGTAACTGGCTCATTTCTGCAATACCACCAGCATTGTCTGCAATCGGACCAAAAGCATCAATAGCTAATTGCATAGCTGTAGTTGCCATCATACCTGCAGCTGCGATAGCCACACCGTACAAACCTGCTGCATAATAAGAACCGAAAATACCACCAGCTAAAACTAAAATTGGCAATACCGTACTTTCCATACCAACAGCTAAACCGCCAATAATGTTAGTGGCATGACCAGTTGAAGATTGACGAACGATAGACATTACCGGACGTTTTCCCATGGCTGTATAGTATTCTGTTATGATAGACATTAAAGTTCCTACCACTAAACCTACCATGATTGCACCAAAAACACCTGTTGATGTAAAAGCATGACCACGTAATGATAAAGTTTCCGGTAAAATGTATTTTACTAAAGGATAAGAAGCTATTGCTGTTAAGATAATAGATGACCAGTTTCCTAAGTTTAAAGCGTTCTGAACGTTTCCTTTGTCGTCTTTTACAGATACAAAGAATGTTCCGACCCATGAAAAAACGATACCTAAACCAGCAATGACCATTGGTAATAAAATTGGACCTAAGCCACCAAAATTATCAACCGAAGTTGTTTCCTGACCTAACACCATAGTTGCTAAAACAGTTGCAACATAAGAACCGAATAAATCGGCACCCATACCGGCAACGTCACCTACGTTATCGCCCACGTTATCTGCAATGGTTGCAGGATTACGAACATCATCTTCAGGAATTCCAGCTTCAACTTTACCAACTAAGTCGGCACCAACGTCAGCAGCTTTTGTATAAATACCACCACCAACACGTGCAAATAATGCGATAGATTCAGCACCTAACGAGAAACCTGTTAATACTTCAATCGCTCTTTTTAAGTTTTCAGGACTTGCAGCGCCATCAAACAAGGTATATAATACGATGAATAAACCACCTAAACCGAATACTGCTAAACCAGCAACGCCTAAACCCATTACAGAACCACCTGTAAAAGATACTTTCAGCGCTTGTTTTAAGCTTGTACGAGCAGCTTGTGTTGTTCTAACATTTGCCAAAGTGGCTACTTTCATACCAACATAACCAGCAAAAGCCGAGAAAACAGCACCTATAATAAATGCAATGGCGATAACCGGACTAGAATCTGCGTGCGCATTTCCTAAAATTGCCAGTAAGATGGCAGCAATAATACCGAAATACGTTAAGATTTTCCATTCTGCTTTTAAGAAAGCGATAGCACCATCTGCGATGTAACCAGCTAACTCTTGCATGTTTGCATCACCGGCATCTTGTTTCTTTACCCAAACGAATTTAAACGCTGTGATAATCAACCCAAAAATTCCTAACAAAGGAACTACGTAAAATAATTTATCCATATAATATTTTGATTTTTAAAGCGGTGCAAAAGTACAACAAAGTTTACAATTATTAACAATTCGGCGAATTGTTAACATAAAAAACAAAAAAGGCCGAAAGAATTATACAATTCTTTCGGCCTTTCTATATGTTTGTTTTTCAGATTTTTATAGAAAATACTACTTATTTTCGGGTTTATCGCATTTGGTTTTTGCGCATTTTGCTTTATCCTTGTCCTTGCAGGAAGGATTGCTTTGTCCGCTCATGCAACAGCCTGCCGGTTTTCCGGTTGCAGAAGTAACAGCAGCTCCGGAAGTAACAGCTACCGTATAGCCTGTTTTTTCAGCCAGTGTTTTAACTATTTGTTCTGATGAAGTCGTTTTTTCGTCGAATACAATAACAGCGTTACTATTGGAGGCACTAACAGAAGTAACTTCAGTAACACCTTTTACATCTGCAGCTACTGTTTTGAATTTTGTTTCACAGCCACCGCAATGCATGCCTTTTACACTTAATTTAAGGGTGCTGTTGGCAAATAATTGTGCCGAAAATAGAATACTTAAAAGTACGAATGTTGATTTTATTGCTTTCATATTATAAATTATTTTAAATTGTTATTGATAATGCATTAAACCGATAACTAAAGACACCAAAAAAAATGCCAAAGACAGAATTACCATGATTTTGTTTTCTTTCTTAAAGCCAACAATTCCTAAAGGAATGGCAATCAGTGCTAATGTTATTTTTGGATCCAGCCAGTGCATATTCTTGTAGTTTCCACTTTTTATATGAAATAAGAGCATCCAAAACCCGAAAACCAAGAACCCAATGGAAAATAAGGTTTCCACTAAAAGCGTTTTTTTCTTAAAGGCTAAAAAAGCATCGCGCTTGCCACTAAGAAATAGCAGCGATTTGATAGAATAAGATATTAAAAACAACACAGCAAAAACTAAGTGCAGGTGAATGATGTTAATATTATTACTCCAGAAAGAAACTCCATCTTCAAGTTGAAAGAATGATAATATCATAAAATGAATTTGTACAAATATAAGGACTTTCTAACTTTTAACTATAAAAAATAGAAGATATAAAGTATTTGGTCTATTTTAGCACCACAAACCATACTGTGTCAGACAAATAGAGGTAGCCGTTACAACTGTAGGAATGAAATATTTACTATCAAAGTTTTTTTTAAGCGTCGTGCTTATCTCAACAGTTATTACTTTGTCTAAAGCACAAGACCCTAGTTTTGCGCAATTTTATCAGTTTCGGACTTATTTAAATCCTGCAGCAACCGGCTCAGAAAAAGGACTGAATGTGGCCATGATTTATAAAAATCAATGGAACTATGTACCTGGCGGATTTAACACTTATGGAATGTCTGTAGATGTGCAATCAGCGCGAATATCTTCCGGCGTAGGTGTCACGGCATATCGCAACGTGGAGGCAAAGACATTGCAAACCAATTATATTTCAGCTTCTTATGCATACATAGCACGAATTTCTAAAAATGTCAATTTACATATTGGTGTCAATGGAGCGTTTGTCAATAAATCTTTAGACAGAAGCAGATTGATATTTACAGACCAGTTAGACCCGGAAGTTGGTGTGGTACCTGGCGGCTCGAGCACGAATATTGTTTTGCGCAAAGTAAATATGTTTGATCTGGATGCAGGAATTTTACTTAGGTTCAGGTATGATATACATAAACATCCGGTACATAATTCTCTTGGATTCGCTGTTCACCATTTAACTAGACCAGATGAGTCTTTTCAAAATATTTCCACCAGAATTCCTATGCGTTTCACGGTAACTTATGGTGCTATGTTTCCGGTATCAAGAGGAAAATATAAACGAAATGTAGATTTTTATGTTTCGCCGGTATTTAAGTTTGATTATCAGGAGAAACTACAGGTTTATAACACAGGTATGTTTGCCACTTTCAAACCGGTATATGCCGGTGTGATGTATCAGCTCAACAAATTCAGCAACAACAGTACCAATGGATTGATATTTGTTGGCGGAATTGACTGGGATCTTGGACAGGATAATTTCATGACGCTGAATGTTGGTTACAGCTATCAGTTGGATTTTACCGGAGTTACCTCTAAAAGCAGAGGACAACACGAAGTAACGATGCGGATGAATTTTAACAACGTAGCAATTTTTCAGCCTAAAAAGAAAAAAGGCAAAAAGATAGATTGCTATGATTTTCCGGGAAAAAATGCCGTTAAATTGTTTTAACTTTAATAGGATATGCAACGAAAATTACAACTTCTGGTATTTATCTTGTTTTTTATCAGCATAAAAAACGCAAAAGCTGTTTGTGATTTCAGCATTGATAAAACCACCGTTTGCGCCGGAGATGTGGTAACAATTCAGCTTGCACAGCCTTACGCAAAATATCATAATATAATAGTTTATAAAGGCGTTTTCCCTTTTGGTGCAGTTGCCGTTTCACCGGACGATTACAGTGTATTATTGCCATATGATCCAACTAAAGACAATGTTATAAAGATTACTTTCAGAGGATCAACCAGTGTACAACAATTCAGGATTTTATTAGCAGAGAGTAATAGCGATTTAGATCAAACGCCAACGATTCCGTGTAATGGCGGAAAAGTAATAACGGTCAATCCTTCTCCGGATCCGGAATTAAAAGAAACCAATAATTTTATCTTTTGTAACGCGGTTACCGCGCAGACAGTAAGCGTCACCAATGTTTCCAATACTATTGCTATTAACAGCAATTATAAACTGGATTGGGGCGATGGAAGTCCAATTGTAAACAGCGCAACGTTTAATAGTCCGTTAACTCATACCTATGCACCGGGAAGTTATAAAATTACCTACACGGTTACCGGAAGTACGCCTGCACCTTGCAATACGGCGACTAAAATTTATAATGTACTGATTGGTAAAGCGCCAACTATTTCTATTTCGGCATCCTCACCTACCGTTTGTATTCCTGCTAATTACGAATTGCCGATTAATCTGGCACAAACAACCGGTGTCAATTCTTCCAGTACGCTTTATAAGGTTTTTGTTAATGGTGAATTAGATACGATTTACGATAACACAAATTTACCGGCATTATTAAAATATACCTTTACCAAAGGTAGTTGTGGTAATATCTCAAAAGACTGTAATACGGATAATAAATTTTCAGTTCGATTATTTGCCGTCAATGAATGTGATGTAACAGATATCAGTCAGTGTATTGTGGTGTTAGACAGTATACGACCAGTTATCGGCGGTCCGGATACAGTTTGTCTGAATGAGCCGGCAATATACAGAAATACCGACCCTTTTAGCCGTGATGACCAATGTAATGAACCTGCAAAAGTATGGAC